>JAHCIE010000086.1 GCA_026129385.1 Anaerolineae bacterium | reverse complement strand
CAGGCGGCCCAGGATAATGATCGCGCCGCTCTGGACCTGACCCTGGCTGCGCAGCGCGACTTCCTCGACGAGCATATGCTCAGGTGGGCGCCCGACTGCCTGGCCCTCGTGACGGAGCACGCCCACAGCGACTACTACCGGGGCGCGGCGCATCTGACCCTGGGCGCACTGCGCCAGGCAGCCGCGCTGCTTGGCGTGGACACCGAGCGGGAGACCAGGGCGTGAACTGGATCAGCATGGCTAGCCGCCTGGCCGCCCCCGGCTCCAGCGGGCCGACTCTAGCGCCCGATGCCTGCGTCCACGCCCGCGACGTGGCCGCCCGCTGCGAAGTCTGCGTTCGCGCCTGCCCTTTCGAGGCGCTGAGCGTCGAGCGGACCGTGACCCTGGACCCGGCGCGTTGCACGGCATGCGGCGCATGCCTGCACGTCTGCCCCGTGGACGCCATCGGCGGCGAGGATAGCGTGGCCGATCTGTTGGCGTGCGCCACGCGCCTGCCCGACGCCCGGCGCATCGACATCGTGTGCGGGCGCAACCCGTCGCCCGCCACTGGCAGCCCTACAACGAACGCCGCGCTGCAAGTTCCCGGCTGCCTGGCCGCCCTGGGGCCGTCCGCGTATCTGAGCCTGATGGCGATAGGTGTCGAGAGCGTCGGCGTTCGGCTGGATGCCTGTGGCGATTGCCCCATCGGCGCAGCGCGCCCGCGCATTGAAGCCGCTGTGGACGCTGCCCGCACCCTGCTCGCCAACGACGCCGAGTCGCGCCTCGCCGCCGTCCACGCTGTCGGGCCTGAACAGTCCCCTCGGCCCGTGTATGGGGTCAAGAATCCGCCGGTCTCGCGGCGCGGCCTGTTCCGCCTGTTCGCCGCCGAGGCCCCGCGTCTGGCGGCTCGCGCCCTGCTGCCCATCGAAATCCAGGCCCCAGCCCAGCGCCAGCCGCCCCGCGAGCGCCGCCGCCTGCTCAACGCTCTAGGTCGGCTACCCTCGTCGGGCGATTTGCCGCTCAGCGACGGCTTCGTGCAACTGGCAGCCAGCGAGCGTTGCACAGCCTGTGGCGTCTGCGCCCGCGCCTGCCCGACGGCCGCTCTGACCTTCGACGCGAGCGAGGATACCTTCCGCCTCGACGTTCGGCCCGCCGCCTGCACCGATTGCGGCATCTGCCTCGATGTATGTGAGCCAGATGCGCTGCTCCGCACGGGCCTCCCCAGTCTACTATCGGTGGTCGGCGGTGAAGCAGTAACGCTGCGCGCGGGCGCACTTCGCCGCTGCCGCAAGTGCGGCGTCCAGTTCGCTGTCCAGGGTGACGAAGACTTATGCCCCGTGTGCGATTTCCGTCGCCGCAACCCCTTCGGGAGCCGCCTGCCGCCAGGCGTGGTGGCGCGCGATGAGCCACCGACGAACCACACCTGATGATGTCCAATCAAGGATGCCGTGATGGATCGCTTGAACGACCTTCTGAACCAGTGCGCTGCCCTCCACCAACACCTGTGCCCACGCCAGGTTCTCGGCGTGCGCATGGGGCTGCTAGGCGGCCAACTGCTTGGCCTGGACCTGCCCGGGACGGACAAACGCCTGCTAACCCTCGTCGAACTAGACGGCTGCGGCGCAGACGGGGTCGCCGTCGCGACCGGTTGCCGCGTCGGCCGGCGTACGCTGCGTGTCCTGGATTACGGCAAGACGGCCGCCACCTTCGTCGATACCCAGACCGGCCGCGCCGTGCGCGTCCGTCCGCACCCCGCTGCCCGCGAGCGCGCAGCCGACTATGCGCCGGAGGCAACCTCCCGCTGGGAGAGCTACCTGCTCGGCTATCAGCGCATGCCTGACGACGAGTTACTCATCGCCGACGAGGTGGAGCTGGCGTGGTCGTTGGACAAGATTCTCAGCAAGCACGGTTACCGGGTAACATGCGAGCAGTGCGGCGAGGAGATCATCAACGAGCGCGAGGTGTACCAGGGCGAGCAGTTACTCTGCCAGACGTGCGCCGGCGACGCCTATTTTCGGCGCGTCGGGTCGCCGCAGGCAGGGCACGCCCCAGAGCCACGTCTCGGCCTGGCCCTGTAGACCCAACCGTTGTCGCCCATCGGGGTGAACATATCTTACCGTGGCGGTAAGGCACGTTACCACTGTATACCGCGACATGGCGGTATAATCAGTTCGGCAGGACGAGCGGCACATTCTGGCCCACCACGCCTAGCAATACCGCCCTCTCCTGCCACATTTCTTTTTCAGCACGACGCATCGTTGCGTCGATGCAAACACACCACGAGGAGCTTGCTCATATGAACCTCTCTCTCCTCCTACAGTTCGCGGTGGTCCTGGGAGCCATCGCGATAGGCGCTCGCTTTGGCGGCGTCGCCCTGGGTTTGTGGGGCGCGGTGGGCGTCGTTGTCCTGGCCGTCGTGTTCGGCGTCCCTCCCACCAGTCCACCCATCGATGTCATGCTCATCATCATCGCCGTGGTCATGGCCGCCTCGGTCATGGAAGCGGCGGGCGGCATCGACTACCTGGTGAGTGTGGCTGAGCGCATCATCCGCCGCTACCCTAAGCGCATTACCCTGGTCGCGCCCCTGGTCGCCTATGCCTTCACCTTCGGCGCGGGTACGGGCCACGTCTTCTATCCCCTGCTGCCCATCATCTACGAGGTAGCCCACGACAGCGGAGTGCGCCCTGAGCGCCCCATCAGTGTGTCCAGCATCGCCTCGCAGCAGGCCATCACCGCCAGCCCTGTGTCAGCAGCCATGGCGGCCATGATTGTGCTGTTCACCCCGCTCGGCTTTGGCTTGCCCCAGATCATGATGATTGCCGTACCGGCCACGCTCATGGGCGTCATCGTCGCGTCCCTCGTTCAGACCCGCGTCGGCAAGGACCTCAAGGATGACCCAGAGTATCAGGCGCGGCTGGCGGCAGGCGAGATTCCACCTCCCACCCCGCACCACGTCAAGGCCGAACAGCCGCTACAGCCGGGCGCCAAGCTCAGCGCCATGCTATTCCTGCTCGGTGTAGTTCTCGTGGTCATCGCGGGCGCGTTCCCGCAGCTGCGACCGGTCGTCCCCGTCGGCAATACCACTGCCCCGCTGCCCATGCCCCTGACCATCCAGCTTATCATGCTCTCCGTCGGCGCTATTATGCTATGGCTGACGAAGGCCCCCGTCGCCGAAGTCCCCCGCACCAAGGTCGCCCAGGCTGGCCTGACCGCCGTCATCGGCATCTTCGGCCTGGCCTGGCTCGGCGACAGCTTCATCAAGGCCAACGAGGCGGTCATCGTCGGTGCGCTCGGCAGTATGGCGACGGCGTATCCGTGGACGTTCGCCTTCGGTCTATTCTTCGCCTCCGTGCTGCTGTTCAGCCAGGCGGCGACGACCCGCGCCCTCATGCCCCTGGGCATTTCCCTCGGCATCCCGGCCGCCAGCCTGATCGGCATGTGGCCGGCCGTGAACGGCTACTTCTTCCTGCCCACCTATGGCACGCAGATCGCCGCCGTCAACTTCGACCAGTCGGGTACAACCAGGTTCGGAAAGTACATCCTTAACCACTCCTTCATGATCCCTGGCGTCATCGCAACCGTGACTGCGGTGCTTGTCGGTCTGCTCATCGGCAACCTGCTGTTTTGACGCCACGACGAAAGAGAGTATCTGCTATGGACTACATCAACGCGATATCCGCAACCACCGGCCTCTCCGCCAGCGACCTCAACACCATTGTTGCGCTGGGTCAGCGAGCAACCTATGCCCCAGGCGATTACCTGTTCCACGAGTCTACCCCCCGACACGGCGTCGGCTTCATCGAGACCGGTGAGGTCGAGATCGTGCGCGGTTTGCACGGCGCGCAGACTCGCCTGGCCGTCCTGGGGCCTGGCGCGATGATTGGCGAGGGCGCACTCCTCGACGACTCAGCCCACTCCACCAGCGCCTTCACTCGCCACGGCGCGACCGTCCTCGCCGTACCGCGTGCCGCCTGGGATAGCCTGCGTGGGTCGCACCCCGATATCTACTACCGCATCGTGGCCCACGTCGCTCAGCGCCTCAGCGAGCGGCTGCGCTACGCCTCCGAGCAACTCGCCAGCGATGAGGACACCGAGCGGGCCATCGGCTCGGTGCGCCGCGAGCACGACTCCCTGGGCGAGCGGGAACTGCCCAACCACGTCTACTACGGCGTGCAGACCCTGCGCGCTATGGAGAACTTTGCCATCTCCGGAATCCCGCTGAGCAACTTCCACCACTTCGTCGACGCCCTGGCCTACGTCAAGAAGGCGGCCGCCCAGGCCAACCAGGAGCTAGGTGTCCTCGCTGCCGACAAGGCTGACGCTATCTGTGGAGCGTGCGACGACATCCTGGCGGGGCAGTTCATCGATAACTTCGTGGTGGACATGATTCAGGGCGGGGCAGGAACCTCGACTAACATGAACGCCAACGAGGTCATCGCCAACCGCGCCCTGGAACGCCTGGGTCACGAGAAGGGCGAGTATCAGCACCTTCACCCCAACGATCACGTCAACCTATCCCAGTCCACCAACGACGCCTATCCGACGGCCGTCAAGCTGGCCGTCATCCTGGCCCTGCGCGATACCACCGGCGCGATGCGCGAGTTGCAGGACGCCCTCAAAGCCAAGGCTGATGAGTTCGCCGATGTGTTGAAGATGGGTCGCACCGAGAATCAGGATGCCGTGCCCATGACCCTGGGCCAGGAGTTCAGCGCCTACGCCATCATGATCGGCGACGGCATCCGCGCCCTGAACCACGCCAGTGACGAGATGCTGGAGATCAACATGGGCGCGACAGCCATCGGCACCGGCATCAACAGCCCGCCAGGCTATGCCGAACTGGTCACCCGCAAGCTGGCCCAGGCCAGCGGCATCCCCGTCCGCAAGGCCGAGAACCTGGTCGAGGCGACCCAGGACAGCGGGGCCTTCGCCTATATGTCTGGCGCTCTGAAGCGCGCCGCCGTCCAGCTCTCCAAGATCTGCAACGACCTGCGCTGGCTATCGTCGGGACCGCGCTGCGGCCTCTATGAGATTACCCTGCCGCCGATGCAGCCTGGCTCATCGATCATGCCCGGCAAGGTCAACCCTGTCATTCCTGAGGTCGTCAATCAGATCTGCTACCAGATTATCGGCTACGACGTAACCATCTCGATGGCGGCCGAGGCCAGTGAGCTAGAACTGAACATGGCCGAACCCATCATGGCTTACGACCTACTCCACGCCCTCATGCTGCTCAAGAATGCGTGCATCACCCTCACCAGCCGCTGTATCTCTGGCATCCACGCCAACCGGGAGCGCTGTCGGGAGTACGTCGAGAACAGCATCGGCCTGGTGACCGCCCTCAACCCGGTGCTGGGTTACGAGCGCTCGGCCAGCGTCGCCAAGGAGGCCCTCGCCACAGGCCGCAGTGTCTACGGTCTCGTGCTGGAGAAGGGCTGGCTATCCCGCGAGGCGCTGGACGACCTGCTACGCCCCGAGAACATGACCCACCCGCGCCAGTGGACGACGTAGTCCCGACCACTGGCAATAGGAGCCACACTCTCGACCCATAGGCGCAAAGGTCACAAAGATTACGAGGGGCACAAAGAGGCAGATTTGTCCTGTCACTTTGTGCCCTTTGTAATGCCCTCCAAGCGGTACACCTCCCCCACTGTCATGGCTGCGGCCGGTCGTTGGTGGTCGACCGTCGGTCGCCAACCCTCAGCTCAGGACGGCAAGGGCCTCTCGCCATTGAGAGGCCGCATGCGTGACCTATTCGGTTGTCCGAACCCTGTTAGGAGACGGCCGCCAGGGATAGATTGGGGCCGGCAATGCTCAGCGAGTAGGACATGGGGAAGTCGGACTCGTTGTAGACCTGGACATAGTACGTACCCGCCGCATGCAGCACGCCATCCCACACCTTGGGGCGATTGACAAAGTTGTCGATCTTGTTATCGTCCGCGCGGGCCTGGAGGCTGGTGTTGTCAAACTCCGGCGAGCCGATAGCCCACCAGCCTTGTTCCAACACGGTGTCGCCTTCGCTATCGTGCATCACCGCCCCCGCCGCGTTGCGAGCCTCTGGCGGCAACACGCCGTTCATGACCCAACCCGCGTGCTGCGGGTCGTACAGGCGGAAGCCTGTATTGTGCGCCACATCAGAGTTTGATGCGTCACTGAACTGGAGGTAAATCTGCTGGTCAGCAATGTTCACGCCCTCGTGCTGGTCGTGCTTCATCTGATCGACGCTGTACTCTTGGGGGACGACGAACGTGAACCACGCGCTCGCGCCGGGCGCCAAAGTTCCTTGCGTCGGCGCGATTGTCAAAGGCAGAGCCTTCCCGATATCCGACGGACCGCTGGCAGCCGAGACTCCCATTACCGAGAGAGCCAGCAACGCAATTGCCGCCACGCCCATACTCAACAAACGACGGAACATCATACTAGCCTCCTCATACTCACTAGCGTTCCATGCTAACAACTCGTAGCGTACTCTCCTGCTCCGTTAGTAGACACGCGCAGGCTAGGCGATAGTTTCAGAGGTCACTATTTTGCTACCACCTGGCGCGGAAGATACTACTTCTGGGGGATGCGCTGGCAGCGGAAAGCTGGTACTGTGAGGGGTACAGTACGCCTCCCTCAGGCGACGACTCCTGGGTCGTCCTGTGCCTGCCATCCTCCTTCCATTCCACCTTGCTTTCCAGCGGCGTTCCCAAAGACAGGTCTGGATACCCTCGTATCCGACGGGCGACGGCCCCCTCGTAGATCGAAGAGGAGCGGGCTCATGAGCGTCTTGCGGGTTCATCTGTTCGGTGGTGTTCGCGTGGAACGCGACAGCGTGGAGGGCGATTTACACCTGACGCGCCGGGTGCAAGAATTGCTGGCCTATCTGCTCTTGCAGCCACGCACCCACCCGCGTGAGGTGCTGGCCGACCTGCTGTGGGGCGAGCAAGACGCCAGCCACGCGCGCGGCTGCCTCAGCACCACCCTATGGCGATTGCGCCGCGCCCTGGCCGATGGCGGCTACGCCGACAATCTGCTGGTGACAACACCGGCCGGGGAGGTGGGCATCGACCGCGGGCAGGGCGTATGGCTGGATGTGGCGACCTTTGAGAGCGAGGCGCGTCGCGTCATGCGCCAATCACCTAACGCGGCGAACGCGGCGGACGTGGCCGCGCTAGAAGGCGCGCTCTGCCTGTACACCGGCGACCTTCTCGAAGGCTTCTACGACGATTGGGCGCTCCGCGAGCGCGAGCGTATGCGTTCCCTCTACCTGTCCTCCCTGCACTATCTCCTCCGCTACTATCAGCATCACAACGACCCCGCGCGCGCCCTGGCGTGTGGGGCCAGCATCCTGGACCTCGATCCCCTGCGCGAGGATATTCATCGCGCTGTCATTCGCCTGCATCTGGCGGCGGGTCAGCGTACTCTGGCGCTACGGCAGTATGACGCTTGCCGCCGACTCCTGGCGGAGGAACTGGGGATCGACCCGATGCCGGAAACGCAGCAACTGCTGCCCCTTCTGGCGCAGACGGATCCGCCTGATCCACCTGGCCCGCCCAAGGACTCAGCGCGCCAGGTGGAGGCGTTGCGGGACGAAGTGCAGCTTCTGTCAGAAATTCTGGCAGAACTGACGCACCGGCTGAACCGCCTGGTAGACGAGGTTGAACGCCTTTCGCCGTCCGGCTCGCCACATCGACCCGCCACGCCCGCCCCGGACCCTTCGCGACCCTCTCATAGGCCCAAACCCCAATCGTGACACGCGTGTGATGCGGCGGTGAGACCCCCGGCGTAGAATAAGCTCCATATTGCGCGGCGCGCCTATCCCCAGGGCGCGTCCGGCTCCGCTGTGCGTCGACTCGACGAGAAAGGCACACCCACCGTGAGCCTGCTTGGCGATCGTACCCTCGTCTTTGTCATCCGCATCTGGCAGGAGCCGCGTGAGATCGACGATGCATCGCCTGGCTGGCGCGGCAGTATTGAGGCTCTCCAGGATGGCAAGCGCCGCTACTTTACACGCCTGGAAGATGTTCCGGCCTTCTTAGGCCCCTACATCCAGGCCAGTTCCACGCCGCCAAGTGACACGCCGCCCGACCGCCCCTGGTTCGACCGACTACGCCGCCTGACTCAGTGGCCGCGACGCTGATCTGCCCGCCCCCCGCATCTGACAAGGAGAGAGGCCCATGCCGGTGACCCCAACCTACCCAGGTGTCTACATCGAGGAGATTCCCAGTGGCGTGCGCACCATTACCGGCGTCGCCACCTCCATCACCGCATTTGTCGGTCGTACCCTGCGCGGCCCGACCGACGAGCCGACCACCATCAATGGCTTCGCCGACTTCGAGCGCGTCTTCGGTGGGCTGTGGACCGGTAGTTGGCTCGGCTACGCCGTGCGCGACTTCTACCTCAACGGCGGCAGTCAGGCTATCATCGTCCGCCTGTACCACCCGGATCCACCGCCTGCCAACGGTGGCGGTGGCGGCGGTGGCGCTCCCCCGCCGCCAGCGAAGACCGCCATCACCGTGGGCGGGCTGACCTTCGAGGCCGCCTACCCCGGCTCGTGGGGGCAGCGGCTGCGCGTCCGCCTGGACAACGACGTATCGGCGGATGTCGCCGCCAGTATGGGCCTGACTAAGGGCGACCTGTTTAACCTCACCGTAGTCGATACCACGCCGGGTGGTCGCACCGAGCAGTATCGCAACCTGACCTTGAAAGACACGCCGGTTGGCACGCCCCGCCGCGTCGACCGCGTCCTGGCCGCTCAATCCAGGCTGTTACACTGGAAAGGGAGCTTCCCCAGTACACCGCCGGCGATGCCCAGCTTCGCCGCTGACGTCATTGATCCCGTCTCCAAGGCCGAGAAGGACCTGGCCGACAAGCTACGCGCCAACCCCACCGACCCGGCAACCGCTGAGCGCGCCGCCTTGACTACCGCCCTCAACGGCGCTGCGGCGTCGGATGGTGGCTCGCTTAATAGTGATGACTTCATCGGGGCAGGCAAGGCCGGGGCGAAGCAGGGCCTGTACGCCCTGGAGAAGGCCGACCTGTTCAACCTGCTGGTCATCCCGCCCTATACCGGCGACCCGCCGGACGTGGATGACACCGTGGTGGCCGCCGCCGCTGCCTATTGCGAGCTGCGCCGCGCCATGCTCCTCGTCGATCCCAAGAGCGCGTGGACGGACAAGGACGCGGCCAAGGCGGGCGTGGCGAGTGTCGCCACTAATAGCAGGAACGCCGCGCTATTCTTCCCGCGCCTGCGTCAGCCCGACCCCCTGCGCGACGATCAGAAGGGCAACTTCGCCCCTAGCGGCGCGGTGGCCGGCGTGTTCGCCCGCACCGACACGGCGCGCGGCGTGTGGAAGGCCCCCGCTGGCCTCGACGCCAGCCTGGTCGGCGTACCGGAGTTGAGCGTGCCCCTGACCGACCCTGAGAACGGCGAGCTGAACCCGCTGGGCATCAACTGCCTGCGCGCCCTGCCCGCCGCCGGTCGCGTCGTGTGGGGGTCGCGCACCTTGCAGGGCGACGACCGCCTCGCCTCCGAGTGGAAGTACGTCCCCGTGCGCCGCCTGGCCCTATACCTGGAGGAGAGCCTGTATCGCGGCACGCAGTGGGTGGTCTTTGAACCCAACGACGAGCCGCTGTGGGCGCAGATCCGCCTCAACGTCGGGGCCTTCATGCAGAGTCTGTTCCGCCAGGGCGCCTTCCAGGGCCGCACGCCCCGCGAAGCCTACTTCGTCAAGTGCGACAAGGAGACGACGACCCAGGACGACATCAACCGCGGCGTCGTCAACATCGTCGTCGGCTTCGCCCCCCTTAAGCCGGCCGAGTTCGTCATCATCCAGCTGCAGCAGATGGCGGGGCAGATCGCCACCTGAGAGGAGCCTGTCCATGGCACAGTTCACCGTCAACGCTCAGCGGTTCGACCCCTACAAGAACTTCAAGTTCCGCGTCAAGTGGGACGGCCGCTACGTCGCCGGCGTCAGCAAGGTCGGCAGCCTCAAGCGCACCACCGAGGTGGTCGAGCACCGCGAGGGCGGCGACCCGTCCACCGGCCGCAAGTCGCCCGGCCGCACCAAGTACGACGCCATTACCCTGGAACGCGGCGTCACCCACGACACCGAGTTCGAGAAGTGGGCCAACAAGGTCTGGAACTTCGGCTCGGGCCTGGGGGCGGAGGTATCCCTCAAGGACTTCCGCAAGGACATCACCATCGAGCTGTACAACGAGGCGGGCCAGCTTGTCATCGCCTACAAGGTCTATCGCTGCTGGGTGTCGGAGTACCAGGCCATGCCCGACCTGGACGCCAACGCCAACGCCGTCGCCATCCAGCACATCAAGCTGGAGAACGAGGGCTGGGAGCGCGACTACGAGGTGGCCGAACCCACCGAAGAGACCTTCACTGAGCCGCAGTAAGCCATGCGCTCCCTGACGGCTGCCGAGTTGCTGGACGTGTGGGAGGCGGGGCAGGGGTTGAGCCTGCCCGCCCGCGCCGTGACTCTCTTGGCCGCTGCCTCGCCCGACCTGGGCTGGGACGGCGCAGTGGGTCTGCCCATCGGCGAGCGCGACCGGCGGCTGCTGACGCTACGCGAGTGGCTCTTCGGCGCGACCGTCGCCAGTGTCGTCGCCTGCCCGCGCTGCGGTGAGCGCCTGGAGTTGAGCTTCGCCGTTCGTGATATCCAGGCCCCGGCCCTGACGGA
>JAHCIE010000085.1 GCA_026129385.1 Anaerolineae bacterium | reverse complement strand
ACGGGCGGGTGGGCGTAGGCGCGCAGCGTTGCCTCGGCCACCACGCCCAGGGTTCCCAGCGAGCCGACGACCGGCTTGATGAGGTCGTAGCCCGCCACGTTCTTCATGGTCTTGCCGCCCAGCTTCAAGACCGTCCCATCGGCCAGCACGAGACGCACGCCCAGCACCAGGTCGCGCAGCGTGCCGTAGCCCAGCCGCCAGCCGCCACTGGCGTCGGTGGCGATGAGGCCGCCGATGGTAGCCTCCGGGTAGGCCGGGTCGAGGGGCAGGAACTGACCTGCCTCGGCCAGTGCGGCTTGCAGGCTGGACAGGCGCGCGCCCGCCTGGGCCGTAATCGTCAGGTTGGGGGCGTCGTGCTCGACGATAGCATCCAGGCCGCTGAGATCGAGCGCCACATCGTAGCGGGAGGGCATCGCGCCCAGGGCCATCTGGCTACCCGCGCCCCAGGGGATGACGGCCTGCCCGGCGGCATGGGCGTCTCGGAGTGCGGCGGCCAGGTCGTCGAGGCTGGCCGGGCGCGCGATGACCGACGGCTCGCGCCCATCCACGGCGTAGCGGGGCGGGGTCATGTCCGTTGGGGTGTCGGCGGATCGCGGCGCGCCGTTGCCCGTGCCGTTGGAAATCATGGCTGTCCTTCCCTATCAACCCCTGCGGGAGCGTGGCTCCCGCACGCCAAGCAGAGGTTCACCACAGGCTCTGCGGGGCGGCCGTGCCGTCGAGGGCAGCGGCAATCTCGTCGCCGTGGGCGAGGTCGTGGGCAGCCAGGGCGCGCAGCAAGCCATACGCCCCGGCCAGCATCATATCGCCGTGGGGCACGGCGGGGTAGGCGGCCAGGCCCGTGGCGCGCAGCTGGCCGCGGCGCGGGCCGGTCACGGCAAAGAAGCTCGCCGGCCGATCGACCACGCCCCCAATCGCCCCGTGGCCCTTGTCGTAGAAGACCTCGTCGTTGGTGATGGTCCCATCGGCGAGCCTGCTCAGGTAGGCGGCGAGGCGCGCGGGCGTCAGCTCTCCGGTGTGGTGCTCGAACAGGCCGACGAGGCGCGGCCCGATCAGGTGGAAGGCCAGGGTGTGAAAGTTGCCGATATTGGCAACCACCGCCCCGTCTACGGCCCCCGCGCGCACGTGGGGGTCTTCCAGCGCCCCTAGCACGGCGGCCGGACCGGTATCCATGACCAGCACTGGCCGCCCGGTCGGCGCTGAGGCGGCGACGGCCTTGAGGCGAGTGAAGCGGTCGGGGATGGCGTCGGCCCAGAAGGCGAAGCCAGCCAGCCCGTGACCCTCGGCCAGGCGGTCGCGCAGGTAGTCGAAGCGGAAGCGGCGATCACTCACGCCGGGCGGGGCATCGCCGTGATCGAACACCGCCAGGCACACCGCGTCTACGTCCATGTCCACGCCAAAGGTGGCCAGGGCCGTGCGCACCATGTCAGAGTCGAAATCGCGCAAGACGATGTGACACGCGGCGCGGACCACAGCGGCCTCGTCGTCGCTCACCACCTGGACCCCCATCGCGGCGACCTCGGCCAGGTCGTCGTTGAAGGTGCGCGCCGCGTTGGGCGTCGCGTACACGGGCAGGCCAGCCTTGATGTGGCGCTCGACGGCCCAGGACATGGTCCGCCGCCCATCGTCACCCCGGTCAGCAACAGGGGCTCGCCCCGCCGCGTCGCCGCCTCCACCTCGCGCGCAATACGCAGCGTGGGCGAGGGCATGACGAGCTTGAGGGCGTTCTCGACGCTATAGCGGCTGTCGAAGAGCAGGATATCCTGCGTCCCCGTACCGACATCGACGGCCAGGATGCGCATAGGGGTCAATCCGAGGGCGAAGACTCAGGGGATTATACCACAGGCGGGGCAAGAATCATGGGCGACACGGCAGGGAGTAGGTTCTCCGCTGCATGTCCTCCGTGGTCGAGGCTGCTCACACCAACCCGCGTAGGGCCGCGATCCACACCACAACCTGGACGGCCAGCGCGCCGCCCAGCACCAGATAGGCGGCGGCAGGCTGACGGCGATAGACCCAGACGGCGAAGGCGGCGTTGCCAAGCAGGGTGATGAGGCCGATGGTTGGCAGGAAGAGCGCGGACACACGGGGCAGCGGCAGGCCAGACACGCCGAAGAACAGAGACTCGGGCAGGCCCGCATAGCGCAGGCTGACCCAGGCAAACAGGATGATGACACTCAGCGCGGCGATACCGGCGAGGGTGTACGCCAGTCGGTCGCGCCACAGGCCCAGACCCAGCCACGGGTTAGGGCGCATCTCGGCGGCCACATAGTCCGTCGGACCTAGCCGCAGGCGTGCCCCCATCTCATCGATGAAGGCGTCCGGATCGCCCGGTGACAGGGCATAGGCATCGGTGGTGGTCTTGACGATGACTTGCTCGGCGAAAGGGCGCGAGGCGAAAACGAGGGTCTTGCCGATCCCCGGCAGGTCGCACTGCCCGATCTGATAGCCAAGCCAGCGCAATCCCTCGACGCGAGGCGTGACGCCTGCCTCGCGCGCGGGCGCTGTAGCGATGACACTCGGCAATGGGATGATATGCTGGCTGCCGGCCCAATATACGACGAGGGCATTCCGGTCGAGGCTATAGCGTAGGGTCAGGATGCCCCACAGCCAGTAGCCGAGGGCCGCCAACAGGGGCAGGCTGGCCGCGACTACCAGGCCAATGATGAGGCTGCGGGCATCCACCGGCGAGCGCACCAGGGCCACCAGCAGGACGACGTCGACGCCAAGAACCAGCAGCAGCAGGGCGATCAGGCTCAGGATGGCGGGCCAGGCGCGCGGGGGGGAGATAGTCATGGGCTAGAAGCGCCGCCACGGGACAATCGTCGGGAAGAGATTCGGGATGAAGTTCTGCTTGAGCAAGGCCACTGCGCGCTCCTCCGTGGTGGTAATTGGCGCGCTGACCCGAATCGACAGGATACCGTCCGTGGGGTCGCGCGCCTCGGTATCCCACAAGTACCAGTAGAAGACGGCGATTTGCGCGCCATCGGCCTCGTTGCGCGCCAGACCGCGCTGCGCATACAACGAGCCTCCCTGGAGCGGGATGGCGTCGACGGTCTCACGCAGCATCGTCCAACCCTGTAGCGGGTAGCAAATGGTCGGTGTATGCTCGAACAGGTGGAAACTGGGCGGCCCTCGGTGGCCGATGAAGGTGAGCCACACCACATCACCGGCCGGGTTCTGATAGGCGCGCTGGAAGGCCACCTCCGGATTGTCGTACAGCTCCATCACCTGCGGGTGCATGGGCAGATCCGTCGCCCGCCACTCGCCAATCTGGGCCGGCAAAGCGGCCGGCAGGCTGGTCAGGCGTAGGTCGAAGGGACTCGCCACGGCCCGCTCGTTGCGCGTGATACGATACCAACCGTCCACGTCGGCAAAGAAGACATGATCGGCGCGTACCTGGCTATCCGTCACGGGCGGGGAGCGGGGGAGGGTGGGGTCGGGCCGCTCTCAGTCATGAGCAGCCCCAGCGCCACAGCAGCCAGCCACGACGACTAGCGCAGGAGAACGCGTCGTCAGTGGAGGGCGCGCTGCCAGGTGTCGCTGTCCCAGCAATGGCGGACCTGAGGCGCTGCCAGGCGCGACGCAGCCCGCTCACCACGCCTCCGGGGTCGCACCTGGGTCGCGCCGAGGAGCCGCCCCAGGGCCAGCAGCAGCGCCAGGGCCACACCAGGAACAGCAGCGGGCTGGACAGGGTAATATGGAAGAAGCCCAAATGTGTCGCTGCCGCCAGCTGTATCGGCCAATCTGGGTAAAAAGATGCAGGATGAGACGCGCATCAGGTTCGCCAGCAGAGCGCCGATGGGCAGGGCGGCGACCACCGGGTAAGCTTCAATTCAATCAGGGGGCGCGGATATTGTAGGTTGTTACAGGGGATCTGGGATAGCGTCAGCAGAGTCAATTAGGGAGCGCAGCCTCGCTACACGGCGCGTGCCGATGGTGAAGCCCCGGCTGCCGACGCTGACCTGGCCGCCGAGGCTCGCCGCGCCCACGCCCAGCAGGCGCGCGCCTTGCGCGGCGTAGGCGGCAGTGAAGCTCTCAAGACTGGGGGAGATACGCTCGATGCCCGGTAGCGGCACGGCGAGGAGCAGGAAGGCGAGGGGAAACGCCCAGGCGCGCACGACGTTGCGCCCGGCAAAGGCCCAGACCACCCCGACAAGGGTGACGACGAGGGCCACCGCCGACACCACGGCCATCTGGAGGGGCACCGCCAGTAGATGCGCGCCGATGCCGAAGGCGATCAGGGCCAGGCCGATGTTTTCGGGGCGGGCGGTCGCCAACGCGCCGCGCCGCCGCCACACCAGCCACCCGCTCACCAGGACCACCAGTGCGCCATGGGAGTAGTACGAGTTGCCCAGCCACGACAGGGCCAGCCACTGCCCGGTCGGCGCGAATAGCGCCACTAGCAGCGCGATCACCACCCCCACGCCGACGAGGCGAGCCGTTGGATTGGTCATAGGTAGAAATGGTAGCCGGAACCGGCAGGCGGGGCAAGCCGAGGGAGGCGGGCGGGGATGACCTCCTCGCGCTCTGGAGTTCAGGGGCGGGCAATTTGGTTCCCTCTCCCCCCATCCCCCCCGTAGACGGGGGGAGCCAGAGGGGGGAGGGAACCAGGCCGTCGGCGCTATCGCTCAGGCGCTGGCGGGTTGCGCATCAGCAGCGGCAGGTACTGGTGGAACATCGGCTTGGGCGTCGCCGTCGCCGTGGGTGTCTCCGTGGCGGTCGGCGTAGCCGTCGCGGTGGGCGTGGCCGTGGCCGTGGCCGTGGTGGTCGCGGTGGGCGTGACCGTCGCCGTCGCGGTGGCCGTGGCCGTCGGGGCGGGGCCGAGGCAGGCGTTGCCGCTGAAGTTCACCTCGAACGGCGCGTACTGGTTCTGCAAGACGATACTCTGCGTCACCGTGGCCCGCCCATCGGCCGAGGCCGAGATGGTGTAGCTCTGGGCCGGCAGCGACAGCTGCCCCGTCTGGTAGAAGCCGCTGATATTGGTGAAGGAGTGCAGAGACGTGCCACTGACGCGCACCTCAGCGTTGGCGATGGGCACGCCGCTCTGGCAGTCGAGTACGTACCCCTGCACCTGGACGAAGGGCGGGCCGGAGGGGGTCGGCGTGGCCGTCGGCGTGGCCGTGTCGGCCGGCGTGGCGGTGACGGTCGGCGTTGGCGGCACGTACAGCACGGCGCGATCCCAGATATCGGGGCCCGTCGCCTCGGTGACAGCGGTCCAGAAGGCGAGCACGTGGCCGTTGGCCGAATTGTAGGCCAGCGCCGGACCGTCGGGTTCCAGCTCATAACCAGCCGGGCCAGGATCGGCGACGGTGGCGAGCACAACGGGCTGGGTGATGGGCGAGCCAACACCGCTCCAGCCGATGCCGCGATACTCCTTCGCGGCCGTATACCACGAGAGGAAGAACTCACCCGCCTGGGCCGCGTAGGCCAGGGCCGGCCGCGCATTGGTCAGGGTGGACACGTCGGCAATGAGGCTGTCCCCTGTGCCGATGGGGTCGCCGTCCAGCCTGACGCGCCGCCCCCAGATGGACGAGCCGCCGGCCGAGCGCTGGTCTTGCCAGGCGACCAGCCACTCGCGCCTACCGGCGTGGAAGGCCGCGACCGGCGCTTGCTGCCTACCCGGCCGCGCCTCGCTCAGGATGTGCGGTGGGTCCTGGAGCGTGCCCAGGCCTGACACCACCCGCCCCCAGACCTTGTAGTCCAGGTCGAGCGGGTCGCCGCCGAGGTCGGAGGCATTGGTCCACTTGGACCATACCACGAGGAAACTGTTACTCGTGCTATCCGACCAGGTGATGTCGGGCATCAGCTCGTCCTGGAAACTGGCCGCCGGGCCGCCGGGGGGCAAGCCAAGCCGCACCACTGTCCCGCTTGGGTTGCCAGCATTGTCGATAAAGCGACCATAGACGTTGTTGACCACGCCGGTCGGGCGGGTGAAAACGACCAGGTAGGCGTTTTGCTGCGCCGTCGGGTCGCCGCTGGCGGCGTTGATAGGGCTGAAGGCGATACGCGGCGATTGGCTGGCGATATTCTCGTCGGCGGTGAGCTTGATGGCCTCCGTGCCCACCAGCGTGCCATCGGCGGCGACGCGACGAGCGCGGATATTCCCCGCGTCGTCGCCACCGATGCCAATCCGGCTATAGCTCCACATGACATAGTATTCGTTGAGAACCGAGTTGTAGACGACCTCGGGACCCTTGTTCTGCTCGCCGTTGCGGACAGCATCGGCGATGACGAAGGCGTCGGCGGCCGGCTGGCCATCCGGCCCCACCAGGCGGCCGTAGACGCTGGCACGGCTACGGAGCGCGTCCTTGCTCTCCCACACGGCCAGGAACTGATTCGCCGCCGGGTTGTAGGCCGCCGACGAGCTGAATTCGGCCGTGGCCGCATCGGACACCTGGCGAGGTGGTCCGTCCGTCCGCCAGTAGGCCGGGGTCAGCAGGCCGCCCTGGGCCGCCGCTTCCAGCACGCCTGATCCCAGCAAGGCCGCCAACGCGATCAGGCACACGCCGCCGATGACGGCCATCAGGTATTGTTTCATAGTCACCCGCGCCCTCCTTACGAAATCGTCGCGGAATCAGACCCTAAAGGTCGCGGAGACCTTTAGGGTCGGCTGCCAGACACAAACGTAGGGACCGGCGCGCGGCCAGGTCCCTACGCACTCCTCTTGCGCCTCGCTCCCCAGGAGCGAGGCAGCGTTGTCTCAGGCCCCCAGCGCCTCGGCTCAGTACACGGGCGTGAGCCACTCCATGTGCTTCTCGCTCGCGCCGCGCACCATGTCAAAGTAGCGCTGACGCAGCTCCGTAGCGATCGGTCCCGGTTCACCCGTGCCGACCGGGCGGTGGCTGATGCGCGTGATGGTCGAGATCTGCACGCCCGTCCCGCAGAAGAAGGCCTCGTCGCACACGTACAGCTCGCTGTGGTCGATGGAGCGCTCCTGGACCGGCACGCCCATCTCGTCACGCAGGATTTGCATGAGCGTCGCGCGGGTGATGCCTTCCAGGATATTGTCCGTGATAGGCGCGGTGATGGCCATGCCGTTGCGGACAATGAACAGGTTAGACGCGCTGCCCTCGGACACGTGGCCGTCTTCGGTCAGCACGATGGCCTCGTCGAAGCCAGCCAGTTCGGCCTCGGTCTTGGCCAGGGCGGAGTTGACGTAGGCGCCGCCGATCTTGCCGCGCGCCGGGATGGCGTTGTCGTCGACGCGGCGGAAGGACGAGACCATAGCATGGCAGCCGGCCTCGTTCTCGATGTACTTGCCAAAGGGTATGGTGAACAGGGTGAAATCGCCGGGCAGGTTGTGCAGGCGAACCCCGATTCCCTCGAAGGACTTGTACGCCAGTGGTCGAATGTAAATGTCCTGCTCGTAGCTCTCGCGCCGAATGAGGTCGAGGGTGATGTGAGCCAGATCATCGCCCGAATAGGGCAGGTCGATCAACATCAGGCGGCATGACTGCAAGAAGCGTCGGTAATGATCCTTCAACCTAAAGACGTACAACTGCCCCGTTTCGTTATTCCAATAGCCGCGAATCCCGGCAAATACGGATGTACCGTAGTGCAGGGCATGGGTCATTACGTTCACCTGGGCCTCGCCGATGGGCACGACGCGGCCCCGGAAGAATGCGTACTGGGGATGGGCCACCTTGGGCTGGGCAGACGCGGTCGCGGGCGCGGGTGTCGCCATGGGAGTATCCTTTCAATAGTTAGGCGGGTTCTTGACCCAGGTCCAGGGACAGGTTCCAATCGCGCAGGCGATCGAGGACGTGGTACTCGGTCATGTCGAGGTGGATGGGGGTGACGCTGATGGCTCCCTGTTTCAACGCGCCAACATCGGTGCCCTCGTTCGGCTCGCCGGTGGGAGCCTCGCCGCCAATCCAGTAGTAGGGACGGCCGCGCGGGTCGAGGCGCTCGACAAGCGCGTCGAGGTAAACCCGCGTGCCCAGGCGGGTAACCTGCACGCCGCTCATCTCGGCGAGGGGTAGGTTGGGCACGTTGACGTTGAGCAGCACACCGCGTGGCAGGCCCAGGGCCAACACCTGACGCGCCAGGGTCGCGGCGAAGCCGCCGGCTGCCACCAGAGCCGCTTTATCAGATCGCTGCCAGGTATCCACGGACACGGCGATGGACGGCACGTCGAAGATGACGCCTTCCATGGCGGCGGCTACCGTCCCGCTGTAGGTAACGTCGTGGCCCAGGTTTGCGCCGTGATTGATGCCCGACACGACCAGGTCCGGCTTGCGCGGCAACAGGCCCAGCAGGGCCAGGGCCACGCAGTCGGAGGGCGAGCCGCTGCCGGCGTAGGCTTCGCTCTCGCCAGTCACTCAGCGTCACCCGCTGTACGCGGAGGGCTTGTGCATGGTCTTGTTGTGGCCCGCTGCCATTACGGTTGCGATCGGGGGCCATGACCACGGCCCTGCCCACCCTGTTCAGGCCGTCCTTCAGGGCCAGGATGCCTGGGCTCCACGCCATCGTCGTTGGTGACCAGGATAAGGGGCTGCGCCTGGCCGATGGGGCTGCCGTCGGTTGTCATGTCCAGCGGGCGCGCGCTGGTGTTTTCAAGTGGCATGGTAAGTGACCCAGTTTGATGCGGAGGCAGAGTCGCCCTGCCTCTCGTGCTCAAAGTGGTTATTATACTCCGGCTCCTGTCTCATCGTTGCTTGACGACCTCAATCGTAGCGCGGGGGGCGGGCGTGGTGTTGCCCGCCCGATCATGAGCGACGGCCTCGATATAGTGGCGGCCCAGCTGGCGGTCCGTTGGCGTCCAGCGGATGGCGTAGGGCGAGACCGTTGCGCTGCCCAACGGCTTGCCGTCGAGCAGGAAGTCGACGCGGTCAATGGACAGGTTGTCCTCGGCCTCGGCGATCACGTTGATGAACTCGTCGCGCTCGAGGTTGATCTGGGCTGGAATGCCGACCAGGTCGATCGTAGGGGGCGTCGTGTCCACCGTCACCGGCAGCCGCAGCACATCTTCGACGCCGCCGCGCCGCTCGACGGCTACCCGCAGGGTATACACACCGTTCAGCGCGCGGGTGTCCCACAGCGCCAGCCGCCCACTTAGCGGCATACCGCCCTCGGCCAGAATCTTCCACTGCTCCGGATTGACGCCCTCGCCGACCTGCACCCGCCAGCGCAGCAGGTCGGGGCCGGCCAGCATGCCCATGATGGGGACCACCCCCCGCACGAAGCTCTGGGGTAACGGCGACGATAGGACGACACTGCCGCCGCCGGTGACCAGCGCCTCGCCCTCGGCGGGCGGCGGCTGGGGGATGTCGGCCGCCCGCGCCCAGTCGGCGGCTTCGCTGGGCAGCACGGCGTACACCTTGTCCTCAATGGCCTCCGGCGGGCAGTTCGGCCCCGCGAGGCGGCCGGTCGCACGACAGAGGCGCAACTTCTGATAAATGTTATCTGGCTCAGTAGGGGCCGTGCCGGCGATGAACCACTCACCGCGACGGTCGGGGCACAGGGGCGTGGAGCGCAGCCCCGACAGGGCGCACACCTCCACCCACTCCAGCCCGTCGGGGCGGGCGAAGGGCAGCGGTGGCTGGCCGTCGAGAGCGGCCTGCATGAAGTCGTGCCAGATGGGGGCCGCGCCGTCGACGCCGGACACTTCGCGCATGGGCTGGCCGTTGGCGTTTCCCACCCACACCCCTGTTACCAGTTGCGGCGTGTAGCCGACGGTCCAGTTGTCGCGCCAGTCGTTGGTGGTGCCGGTCTTGGCCGCCGCTGGTCGGTTCATATGCAGGGGGCTGTTGGGACCGAAGGCCGGTTCGCGGGCCTTGTTGTCGCTCAGGACGTCGGTGACCAGAAAGGCCTGCTGTGGCGTCAACACGGGCCGCTCCTGCGGCTCGCTGAAGTCGTCCAGGACATTGCCCGCCGAGTCGGTCACCCGCAGGATGGGCACAGGGTCCAGTTCGCGGTAGCCGATGCGGCGGCGCAGGTCGGGCGTCGGCGCGCCGAGCATGCGCCCCTGGGCGGCCAGGACGCTATAGGCGTAGGTCAGGTCGAGGAGGGTTACCTCGCCGCCACCCAGGGTCAGCGCCAGGCCGTACTGGCCGTTGAGGCCGTTGATGCCCATGCGGTGGGCCATCGCCTGGACGTTGGGGATGCCGACCATCTCCAATAGCTTGACGGCCGGGATGTTGTAGGAGTTGGCCAGCGCCGTTCGCATACGCACCGGCCCGTGAAAGCGGCCGTCGTAGTTGACCGGCTGGTAGCCGGAGATGTTGGTGGGGGTATCCCAGATGATATCGCCGGGCGTCATGCCCAGTTCGAGCGCGGCGGAATAGGTGAATGGCTTGACTGTGCTGCCCGGCTGGCGCATCGCCGTCGTCACATTCACGTTGCCGTCAATCGCTTCGTTGTCGTAATCCACGCTGCCTACCATCGCCAGTATTTCGCCGGTGATCGGCTTGAGGACGACGACCGCCGCGTTGCTGACCTGATTGGCGGCCAGCGTTGCCACCTGATCGGCGGCGATCTGGCGGGCGCGTTCGTCGAGCGCCAGGTCTACGGTTGTATAGACGCGCAGGCCGCCCCGGGCGATGGTTTCCGGCCCGTAGCCGAGCCGTTCAAGCAGCGCCGCCAGTTCCTGCTGGGCGTAAACGGTGAAGTGCGGGGCGTTCAGCGGCGCGTCTGGCGGTTCCAGTTGATA
>JAHCIE010000084.1 GCA_026129385.1 Anaerolineae bacterium | reverse complement strand
GTCAACGGTCAGTTCACACCGGGCATCGACGTGCCGACCGAACCCCTGGTCAGCAAGGATGATGCCCAGGCCCTCGCCCTCGAGAACGTGCGCGACGTCCAGATGAGCGACACCGAACGCGCCACCGCCACCTTCCAGGTCTTGGACGACCGCACCCAGCTGATGATCCACGTCGGCGCGGACGGCAAGCCGACCCTGACGTGGCGCGTCGCCCTGCTGAGCCACGCGCCGCTAGGTCAGTGGCACGTCTTCGTCAATGCGCGGCGGCTGGCCGTGACCCACAGCCTCGAATCGACAGCCCAGGACATGCGGCGTGTCACCTTCACCGCCCGCAACAGCACCAACCTGCCGGGCCGCAAGCTCGCCGACGAGGGCGAGGTTCCCCAGGATGCCATCGCCCGCGCGGCCCACGAGGGCGCGGGCATCGTCTACAACTACTACTTCGATAAGTTTGGGCGGGACTCCCTGGATGGCCAGGGCGGCCCCCTCGTGTCGACGGTCAACTACGGCAGCAGCGCCGAGGATGCCGAGAATGCCGCCTGGATCGGCGAGTTGCAGCAGATGATCTACGGCGATGGCGGCCGCATGTTCAAGCCGCTGGCTCTGGGCCTGACTGTCGTCGGCCACGAGTTCACCCACGGCGTCATCGACAACACCGCCCAACTGGTCTACGAGGCCCAGTCGGGCGCGCTGAATGAGTCCTTCGCCGACGTCTTCGGCGTGCTGATCTCGCAGTCGAACTGGGAGGTTGGGCGCGAGGTCATCAAGTCGCCGCCCTACCCGCTGCCCTTCCTGCGCAGCCTGGCGGATCCCAACGCCGGCCGCTACAACCCGCGCAATCCCCTGCAGGGCGTCGGTCAGCCGGGGCACATGAACGAGTACGCCAATCTGCCCGTCAGCCGCCGCGCCGACAATGGCGGTGTCCACATCAACAGCGGCATCCCTAATCGCGCCGCGTTCCTGATTGCGAAGGCGCTCGGCGCCGAGAAGTCTGAACAGGTCTTCTACCGGGCCATGACCCAGTACCTCACGCCGCGCGCCAACTTCCTCAACACGGCCACCGCTGAGGCGCGCGCTGCGCAGGAACTGTACGGCGCGGCCGAAGCCAACGCGGTGCGCGATGCCTGGGGGCAGGTGGGGGTCACCATTGGCAGCGGCGACACAGGCCCCACCCAACAGGCGCCGCAGCGACCCAGCGGCTCGACCGCGCCCGCCCCCGCGCCCGCGCCGCAGCTACCCCAGGGCTGTAGCGATGTCGTCGCCGATGGCGGCTTCGAGACGGACGGCGCGTGGCGGCAGATCGTCGGTAAGGGCAGCTCCGGTATCATCGACTCGGAGTTGCCCCACAGCGGCAATCGTAGCGCCTGGCTGGGCGGGACCGACAAGGAAACGCCGCAGATCATCTACCAGAACATCCAGGTTCCCGCCAACGCCGTCAAGGTCACGCTGAGCTACTATCGCAACCTGCACGAGGAAACGACGGGTCTGCTGGGGGCGTTCTCGTCACCGGCGCGCTTCAACGCGCTGGCCGCGACCGAACAGGGCGACATCATCGGCGCGTTCGAGCGGCTTACGTCCGATGGCGCCAACGACGAGTGGCAGCGCGCCGAGTTCGACGCCACCCAGTTCGCGGGCAAGACCTTGCGGCTGGCCTTCTCAGCCGAGAACCCCAAGGGCAATGTCAGCTCCATGTTCGTCGACGACGTTCAGCTCGTCGCCTGCACGACTGGCGCTGGTCCGGCCGCGCCCGCGACGGGTAGCGACACTCTGGTCTACATTCAGGGTCGCGTCCAGGATGCTGACACCGGGCGCGGTATTTCCGGCGCGCAGGTCTTCGTCCTCAAGCCCGGCGTCACCGCCCGCCAGGCCGCCGCCGATGACAAGATCACCCAGAGCGAGGTGTTGACGATGGCGGTGACTGACGGCGACGGCGTGTATCGCACCCAGGCGGCCGTGCCGACGAATCAGGTCTACAGCTTCATCATCTTCAACCGGGGCTACCGCCCGATACTCGCCGACAACGAGGTGTCTGTGCCGCCGAACGCCAACAACCCGCACACGGTCAATGCTGTCATGCGGCAGAGCCGCTAACGGGGGGGGCATGACTGACCAGAGCGCATCGCCGCCAGAGCTTCGCTGTTGTGTCTGTGACACGCCGGTGTTCCCGCCCTACAACACCCTGGGTCAGCGCGTCTACTGCGACCCTCACTTCGCTGCCGTCAACAAGCCCCATCCCGGCTTCTGGCGGGCGGGCGCGCTCCAGATTCTGGTGATGGGTATCTTCGCCATCGTGGTCGCCGGCTTCAGCAGCCTGCTCCCCGACGTCGGCGACTCGACCCTGATTGGCCTGGGGCTGCTGCTGGCGATCACGCCGACCGCGCTGTGGCTGTGGTACTTCTACACCCAGGATCGACTGGAACCAGAGCCGAAGACGCGCATTGCCCTGGTATTCGTCGTCGCCTTGCTGCTGACCGACTTCCTCGGCCGCCGCCTGGTCTACGACTGGTTCCGCGTGCCGGAGTGGGCGTCGGTGGATACCATGACCTCCCTGCTGGCCTCGATCCTCATCGTCGGCTTCACCTGGCAGGCCATCCAGTACGTCGCTGTGCGCTTCGTGTACGCCTCCACCGAGTTCGACGAGCGCATGGACGGCATCGTCTACGGCACGGTCGCCGGGTTGGGCGTGGCAACGCTGCTTAACTTCTACTACATCCTGTCCAACGGCGGCGTGGCGCTGGCCCCCGGCGTCATCCACGTCGTCACCACCTCCCTGGCCCAGGCGTCCTTCGGCGGCCTGATGGGCTACTTCATGGCCGAGGCAAAGTTCACCCACAAGCCAGTGTGGTACGTGCCCCTTACCTACGGCCTGGTGGCTGCCCTGAACGGCTTTTTCACCTGGCTCATCGGCGAGATCTCGTCGGCGGGCCTGTCGGTCGAGCCGTGGCGCTCGCTGGCGATGGGGGTCCTGGTGGCCCTGGGCGCGTTTGGCGTGCTGATCTACCTTATGGGCCGCTCCACCGAGGTCACTCTTCGTCGCGGCGCGCCGAGCGGGCGCTAGGGAAAGGCGACGCGTATGATGGCAACGCAAAACCCTGAGAACATCCATCAGGTTCGCATGCTGCGCAAGGATGTGGGGGTGGCGCTGGTGACGGCTATCGCGCTGTTGCTCGGCTGGCTGCTGGGGCAGCAAGTCCTCAGCCGCAGCCAGACTTTCCAGGCGCAAGACACGCCCTTCCGCATGGCGTTCCCGTATCGCTGGACCCAGGCCGACACGTTCCAGGACGTGGTGGTCAAGATGGAAAACCCGCTGACCGACTCGACCTACAAGACGAATGTGACCGTCGAGACGCGCCTGCTCGACCCGCAGAACGCGCCCACCCTCCAGACCCTCCTCGACCGCCGCGTCGAGCAGCGCCAGGGCCTGACTGCCTATCACTATCTGAGCGACAGGGACGCGGCCGTGGACGCCGAGAAGGCGAAAGAGTTCCAGTACGCCTACGCGGTGCAGCCCATCGACGAGGCGCGGCGGCAGTCGCTGCCGGTGGTGGTCCAGGCGCGTGAGATCATCATTGTCACCCAGGATCGCTCCTATTACATCACCCTGGCTGCGCCGGCCGACTCTTTTGCGGCCGCCAGCGCCCAATTCGACCAGATGCTCGCCACGGCGAAGGTGAAGTAGCCATGCCTGAGAAGAAGACCTCACCCGACCAGCCCGCCGACGACGAGGTGCTCCTGGGTGGCCTGGGGCTGGGCGGCGGGGATGTAGATACGAGCGTGACGCCGACAGGGGCGGCCAGCCATCGCAAGGGTGCGCCGACGTCGGACGCGGCCGAGATGCCTCCGCCGTCCGACGACGATACCCTCGTGCTGCCCAGCACGGCCATCGCCGCGCTGCGCAAGAGCGGTGGGCTGCGCTTCAGTTCCCGCGAGGTGGTGGTGTTCCGCGATGGGCGCGTCTCGTACCGGGCGCTGGCGCCGCAGCCTGAGCCGCGCCGCCGCTCGGTCCGCATCCTGAGTAGCGCGGAGATGGGCGAGCTGCGCCGCTTGATAAAGGCGTGCCTGCTTCAGCCGAGGCCGCCTGCTCGCTCCAGCCCCGATGCCTTCGTATCGGAGGTGGCGACGCGGTCGGGGCGGACTGTGCGCCAGGCGGAGTTGACCCCCGTCGCGATGGACGCGAGCGAGGCGGCGCTGGCGGATTTCCTGACGAAACTGTTCCCGGCGCAGACCTAGAGCGGCTCCTCAGTGCCCCAACACCTCGACGCTCCTGGCGCGGCGGTGCCAGTTCAGCTCGGCGCGGCTGAACTCGCGCAGAAGTTGCTGGGCTTGCTGGCATAGGGGACGCAGGCGCGGCTCGCTGACCTTCCACTGGCCCTGCACCTGGCGAATCACCAGCTGGCTGTCGCCCTGGATCTCGACGCTGAAGGCGCGCGGGTCGTGGCCCGCCTTGCGGATGCCATTGACCAACTCCTCCAGCGCGCGGATGAGCGTCATGTACTCGGCCTCGTTGTTGGTGGTTGACTGGCCGGGATACTCCAGGCGGCGAATGCGAGCCTTGCCGTCGCGGGCGCGGGTAATACGATAGCTGCCGTAGCCCAACCCGGGGTTGCCCTTGCTGCCGCCGTCGAACACAATCGTATAATCCGCCATGCGTGCCTTACTCTAGGACGACGAGCGTCTCCCCCTGGTTCACCGCCTGCCCCGGTCGGGCGCGGATTGCCTTGACCGTCCCCGCGCGCGGCGTTTTCAGCTCATTCTCCATCTTCATCGCCTCGAGAATCGCCACGCCCTGGCCCGGCTCGACGGTGTCGCCCACCTCGACGCGCACCGCGACCACCAGCCCCGGCATCGGCGCTTTGACGATGAACTCACCGCTGATGTCGTCGTCCGCGCCGAGCGTCCGCTTCAGCTTCGCCAGCCGCTCGTCCTCGACGGCGATGGCGTGGCGCTCGCTGCCAATCTCGACGTAGTACACGCCGTCGCGCCGCTCCACGTAAGCCTCGTAGGACTTGTCGTCGATGAGGATGGAGAAGGTCGTGCCGCGATTGACCGTCTCCAGGCTGACGACGTGGGGCACGCCGTCGACGACGACCTCGCCTGGGTGGTCGATGTCAATGGTGTAGCTGGTCGTGCCCAGGTCTGCCAGGTATTTCATGCTCGCCTCCCTCGCCTACCAGCGGTTGACAGCGCGCTGCCGCCCCGAGATACGCCAGTCGCCGCCCGCCTCGACCTCGATCATCGCGAAGGCCTGCTGGCGACGCTGGTGAGCCAGCAGCGTGGCGATGATCGCCGCCGTCTCGCCGTGCTTCGTCTCGTCGCCGCCTGGCATGTGGAAGCGATTCTCGATGAAGCCGGTATCGAACTGGCCGCCGATGAAGCTCGTGCTATCCATGACCTGGCGGTGGAAGGGGATCGACGTCTTGACGCCGACGATGCGGTACTCGTCGAGGGCGCGGCGCATGCGCAGGATGGCCTCGGCGCGCGTCTCGCCCCAGGCGACGAGCTTGGCGACCATGGGGTCGTAGTACAGGCTGACCTCGAAGCCCTCGTAGATGCCGCTCTCGACGCGCACGCCGGGGCCGGTCGGCTCCGTGGCGGCGACGATGGTTCCTGTCGAGGGCAAGAAGTTGTTATAGGGGTCTTCGGCCGTGATGCGACATTCCAGCGCCCAGCCGTTGAGGATGATGTCCTCCTGGCGGTAGCGGAGCTTGCGCCCGGCGGCGATACGCAATTGCTCCTTGACGATGTCCACGCCGGTGACCATCTCTGTCACGGGGTGTTCCACCTGAAGGCGCGTGTTCATCTCCAGGAAGTAGTAGTTGCCCTCGTGGTCGAGGAGGAACTCTACCGTACCCGCGTTGGTGTAGTTTACCGAGCGGGCAGCGGCGACGGCCATCTGCCCCATGCGCTGCCGTAGTTCGTCGTAGAGGACGGGGGATGGCGCTTCCTCGATGAGCTTCTGGTGGCGGCGTTGGATGGAGCATTCGCGCTCGCCCAGGTGGATGACGTTGCCATGCTCGTCGCCCATGATCTGGAACTCGACGTGGCGCGCATTTTCCAGCAGCTTTTCCAGGTACACCCGGTCGTCGCCAAAGGCGTTCTTCGCCTCGCGGCGGGCGGCAGCGATGGCGTCCGGCAGGTCCTCGATCCGGCGCACGGCGCGCATACCCTTGCCGCCGCCGCCTGCGGCCGCCTTGACCAGCAGTGGGAAGCCGACCGATGGTGCGGCGGCGATGAGGTCGGCGTTGGTGGTGTCCTTGTCGCTGTCCGTACCCGGCACCAGGGGGACGCCCGCGGCCTTCACGCTTCGCTTGGCGACCACCTTGTCGCCCATGGCGCGGATGGCCTGGGGCGTCGGGCCGATGAAGACGAACCCGTCGTCGAGGCACGCCTGGGCGAAGTCGGCGTTTTCGGCCAGGAAGCCGTAGCCGGGGTGGATGGCCTGCGCGCCCGACTGGCGCGCCACATCCAGGATACGGTCGATCCGCAGGTACGACTCGCGGGCCGGGGCGGGGCCGATATTGTAGGCCTCGTCGGCATAGCGCACGTGGAGCGCGGTGCGGTCCACGTCCGAGTAGACGGCGACCGTCCGCAGACCGCGCTCGTGGCATCCTCGCAGGATGCGGACGGCTATCTCACCGCGATTGGCAACCAGAACCTTGTTGAACATGGGGGGGTCACCGACCTCAGGCGGCTGGGCGATAGGGGTGGGGACTACACGGCAGCGGCCGATATTGTAACACAAGGCAGGGCGGATGACCACCGCGCGCCGACCACAGCCGACTTGGGAGTTGAAGGTTGGCAGGTTGAAGGCTGCTGAAGCCTCCGTCGTTCCCTTCAATCTTCAATCCTATGGTCGTCGGTGGTCGGTGGTCGGTGGTCATCCCTCACGCATCAGGAACTCTCGCAGCGCGGCGTTGAAGGCGTCCGGCGCTTCCAGTGGCGACATGTGGCCCGCGCCGGGGATGACGACGAGGCGGCTACCGACGATACCGTCGCGTATGGCCTCGTGGGCGACGGGTGGTGTGATGACATCCTCCGCGCCGCCGATGACCAGCGTGGGCGCGTCGATGGTTGCCAGCGTGGGCGTCGAGTCGGGGCGGTCGGCCAGGGCAGCCAGCGACCCCAGCACGCCGTCTGTCGGCGTCGCCAGCATCATCCGGCGCACCTCCGCCGCCAGGGCCGGGTTGTTGGCCTGGGTCGAGTAGCCCAGCACGCGCGGGAGCAGCCTATCGACCACGGCCTCGAACCGCCCGCCGCGCACCTCGTCCGTGGCCTTGAGGCGGCCGGCCCGCGCTTCAGCCGTATCGAGCGCGGCCTGGGTATCGGCCAGGACGAGCGCGCGGACGCGCGCCGCGTGCCGCCGCCAGAAGGCGAAGGCGATGTAGCCGCCCATGCTCAGCCCGCCCAGGGCGACGCGCTCCAGTCCGAGGTGGTCGAGGAGGGCGGCCAGGTCATCGGCGAACAGGTCCATGCTGTAGGGCGGCGGTGTCGCCTGGCTGTCGCCGAAACCCCGCAGATCGGGCAAGATGCCGCGCCAGCCCAGGCCCACCAGCGCGTCGCGCTGCGCGCGCCACATGGCGCGATTCAGGGGGTAGCCGTGAACGAGCAGGAGGGCGGGGCCGTCGCCAGGGCCAATGTCGTCGTAGACCAGGCTCGCGCCGTTGATCGTCGCCGTGTTGCGCATACAGGCTCTCCTAGAGGCCGGGGAGGAGGGGGCGGCCGGCCGTCGCGAAGCTGCGTAGACCCATGCCCAGCACGATCAGAGCCGCCAGCAGCAGCCACAAGGATAATAGCCGTCGGTCGCGCCGCCCGGCGGCATAGAAAGCAGGGATGACGAGGGGCACGAGAAGGCCGTAGAGATAATGGAAGTCGTTGGGCGTGCGCAGTCCTGGCAGCCACAACAGCGCACCCAGGACCGCCTGCACGACGACCAACGCCTCGCCCACCCACATTAGCGTGAGCAGGCCCCGCGCCGGCGTGCGCCGCGTCACGAGATAGTAGCCGCTTACCCCGGCCAGGACTGCCATGACGATGAGCACGGCATACGCCACGTCACCGTGCAGGGTTATCAGAAGGGTCATGGATGGTTTCGCATCGAAGAAGTCCGAATCGATTCGCCTGCCGATAGCTTAATCCCGAAGGGCGACCGGCGCAAGGTCTGGTTGCGCCGTGGCGATGTCCTCGGCTACAAGACGCCCATCCCGCCGCCAAGGAGACCCTATGCGCATCAGTGAGATGAACTGGATGCAGGTCGAGGCGTACCTGACACGCGACGACCGCGCCGTGCTACCCCTCGGCTCCACCGAGCAGCACGCCTACCTGAGCCTGGCCGTCGACAATATCCTCGCCGAGCGCATTGCTGTGGAGGCGGCGCAGCCCCTCGGCGTACCCGTCTTCCCTGTCGTCAGCTACGGCATCACGCCCTATTTCGGGGCCTTCCCTGGCAGCGTCTCGCTGCGCGTCGAGACCTACCTGCGCGTCGTCCACGACATCCTCGATAGCCTGGCGGGCAGCGGCTTCAAGCGCATCCTCATTGTTAACGGCCACGGCGGCAACAGCCCGACCCAGGGCTACGTCGGCGAGTGGCTGGCCGACCACCCCGGTGTGCGGGTCAAGTTTCACAACTGGTGGAACGCGCCCCAGGTGTGGGCGACGGTGCAGGCCGTCGACCCCATCGCCTCCCACGCCTCGTGGATGGAGAACTTCCCGTGGACGCGGCTGACCGACGTGGACATGCCCGCCATGCAAAAGCCGATGGCCGACCTGAACGTGCTGCGCCAGGTAGCGCCGAGCGCGGTCCGCGCCGCCCTGGGCGACGGCAACTACGGCGGGCTGTACCAGCGGTCGGACGTGGACATGCTCACCATCTGGCAGGTGGGGGTGGCGGAGACCCGCGCCCTGCTGACCGACGGCTGGGCGTGAGGGGGCTGCTATGCACATCGACTCGTGCCTTCGCGTCTTGGCGTTCCGCCACTGGGACGAGAGATGGACGGGCCGTGATCGGTGGTCAGTCGTCGGTCGTCAGTAGACCGGCGTCAGCCACTCCTCGTAGCGCGGCTCGCGGCCGTGGACGATGTCGCGGTAGAGGCCGCGCAGGCGGGCAGTGAGCGGACCGACGTCGCCGTCGCCGACGGTGTAGCGATCGACGCTCACGATGGGCTGCAACTCCTGGCCCGTGCCGCAGAAGAATAGCTCGTCGGCCAGGTATAGCTCGGTGCGGTCGACGGCGCGCTCCTGGACTTCCACCCCCAGAACCTCGCGCGCGACCTGAATTACCGTCTGCCGCGTGATGCTCTCCAGGATGTTGCTGGTCACGGAGGGCGTGATCAGTCGGCCGTCGCGGGCGGCGAAGACGCACGCCCATGGCCCCTCGGCCACGCTGCCATCGCTGTTGAGGATGATCGCGCCGTCGTAGCCATCCAGCGCCGCCTGGGCCGAAACGAGGCGGCTGCTGAGATAGTTGGCATTGGCCTTTACGCGCGGCGGCATGGAGTTGTCCTCGATGCGCCGCCACGAGCTGATGCCCACGTTTAGCTTGCGCTCCTGGCCCAGCGACGAGGGCCGCGACGCGGTGGCGATCTGTATCTCCAGGTGCGTCGGGTCCGGCCCCGACCAGCTATCGTCGCGGGGTAGGAAGGTTGCCACGGGGCGGATGTAGGTGTCCTCGTGGAGGTCCAGGTGGCGCAGCAGCTCGACCGTCGCGGCGACCAGGTCGGCCGGGCTATAGGCGGGCTGCATGCGCATGACCTTCATCGACCCGGCGAAGCGGCGCATGTGCTCGGGCAGGCGGACGACGTAGAGCTGCCGCTGCTCGGCGTTCCAGTAGCCGCGAATGCCCTCGTAGACGGAGGATACGGTGGTGAGACTGCGGGCGTCGGTGATGTGGATGGTAGCCGACGGCCAGGGTACGATCTCGCCGTTGAGCCAGAGGTGGGTGGGGGGCATGGGGGTTCCTCTAGTGGAGCAGTGACTTCGGTAAGTGGCTTGTCTGCCTGGCGCGTGATACGTGAAACGTGCTGCGTGAGCAAGATCAATCTCTACCGGCTAATCTCCGATCTCTCTCCTCACGCACGCCGCGCCGGGACGGCTGCAATAGGGTGTGATCCCCGGCAGGCGGCCACGATTGCGGGCCACCCAAGCATACACCCCGTTTTGCGCCTTGCCAATCCAGGGCACGCCGTACAGGCGCAAGAGCCAGGCGCAGCCCAGGGCAGCGGCCAGCGCGGCGTTGATGGCCGCCGCGCCGCGCCAACGTTTGCCCCGCGTGTCGATGGCCCAGGCGGCCTGCTCGGCATCGGCGGCCGTCAGGCCCGTGCCCGCGAGGGCGCCAGGCTGCTGGAAGGGGATTACCCGTAGCCGCCGGTGGTGGTCGAGACGCTGCACGAGCGTCGCGCTGAGCGTTCAGAAGTCTCAGCCGCCATCAAACAACAGCAAGAGAGGAGTATGCTTGAGCATGGGACGTAGTCCGCCATGTGGCGCGTGAAACGTGGAACGGGAGGAGCGCCAATCTCTACTCGCCAATCCCCGATCTCTTCTCACGCCTCACGCCTCAGTATCGTCCCCAGTAGGTGCGCGTCTTCGCGTTGTGGCCGACGCGCTTGACCATGCGCAGCTTCTCCATTGGCTCGCCGAGAATGCCGTCGTGGATGGCCCAGGCGCGCCCCCGCGCCGTGGCGACATTCTCGGGGCGGCGGAAGGGTGTCGAGCCGTCCATGAGCGCGTGCAGGTCGCCGCTCTTGTGGA
>JAHCIE010000083.1 GCA_026129385.1 Anaerolineae bacterium | reverse complement strand
GCCCGCCAGCGGCTTCCGCAAGGTTCGTCACCCCGCGGTCATGCTATCCCTGGACAACGCCTTCTCCGCCGACGAGGTCCGCGCCTGGGGCGAGCGCATGCGCCGCCTGCTAGGTGACGCGCCCACCGAGTTCGTCGTCGAGCCGAAGATGGACGGCCTGACAGTGGTCCTGCACTACACCGACGGCCTGTTCAGCCTGGGCGCGACGCGCGGCGATGGCATCGAGGGTGAAGACGTGACGGCCAACCTGCGCACCGTGCCCAGCGTTCCGCTGCGCATCCCCCTCACCGACGACGGCCCTGCCCCGCCACCCCACCTGGTCGTGCGTGGCGAGATCATGATGCTCCACGACGTTTTCGCCCGCCTCAACGAGCAGCGCGTCGCCGACGGCCTGGAACCCTACGCCAACCCGCGTAATACGGCCGCCGGCGCGCTACGCCAGCTAGACCCGCGCATGACCGCCACTCGCCCCATGACCCTGTACACCTACGCCGTCATCGTCGGGCCAGACACGCTACGCAGCCAGTGGGAAGCCCTCACCTACCTCAGGAGCCTGGGCTTCCCCGTCAACGCCGACAGCCGTCTCACCCACAGCCTGGACGAGGCCATCGAGTACAGCCTCGATTGGCTGGCGCGCAAGCCCACCCTCAACTACGACGCCGATGGCATCGTCCTCAAGGTCAACTCCTTCGCCCTGGTCGAGGAGCTTGGCGTCGTCGGCAATGCCCCGCGCTCGGCCATTGCCTTCAAGCCAGCCCCCCAGGAGGCCGTGACTGTCCTGCGCCGTATCGCCGTCAACGTCGGGCGCACCGGCGTTCTGACCCCCCAGGCCCTGATGGACCCGGTGCGGGTGGGCGGCGTGACCGTCAGCCAGGCCACCCTGCACAACGCCGACTATATCGCCGAGCGCGACCTGCGCGAGGGTGACACCGTCGTTCTCAAGCGCGCCGGCGACGTGATCCCCCAGGTCCTGCGGCCCGTGCTGGAACTGCGCCCGCCTGACGCCGCGCCGTGGGCCATGCCCGCGACCTGCCCCTCGTGCGGCGAGCCGGTCGTCCGCCCCGACGGCGAGGTGGCCTATTTCTGCGTCAACGCCGCCTGCCCGGCCCAACTGGTGCGCCACATCGAGCACTTCGTTGGGCGCGGCACGATGGACATTACCGGCTTCGGCGAGAAGGTCGCTACCCAACTGTGCGAGGTCGGGCTGGTGCGCGACCTGGCCGACATCTACCATCTCAAAGAGCGCCGCGACGACCTGCTGGCCCTCGAAGGCTACGGCGAGAAGAAGGTCGATAACCTGTTGCAGTCCATCGAGGCTAGCAAGGACCGCCCCCTGGCGCGCCTCATCTTTGCCCTGGGCATCCGCCACGTGGGTAGCACTATCGCCGAGGGGCTGGCGCGGCGCTTCGGCTCCCTGGATGCCCTGATGGCCGCCAGCGCCGCCGACATCCAGAGCATCCCCGGCTTCGGCCCTCAGATCGCCGAGAGCGTCGTCGAGTTCGCCGCCAGCGCCCACAACCGCGAGGTGATACGGCGGCTGAAAGAGGCCGGCGTCCGCACCGCCGAGGCGGTGGTCGCCGCGCCCCGCGACGGGCGGCTGGCGGGCAAGGCCTTCGTACTGACCGGCCGCCTGCCCGGCCTGACCCGCGACGATGCCAGGGGCCTCATCGAGGCCCAGGGAGGCCGCGTCACCGACTCGGTCACCCGCAAGACCGACTACGTGGTCGTCGGCGAGGACGCGGGCAGCAAGCTCGACAAGGCGCGCCACCTTGGCGTCGCCACCCTGGACGAGGCGGGCCTGCGCCGCCTCCTGGAGGAATAGACTCATGCGTCATGCCCCAGGTCTGCGGGTCATGCTGGCCGTCCTGGCGCTGATCCTGGCCGTCGTCCTGTGGCCCGCGCCGGGTTACGCCGCCAGTTGCACCTACACCGTTCGGTCCGGCGATACGCTGGGTGGCATCGCCGCGCGCTATGGGACAACCGCCGCCGTGCTGGCCGAGGCCAACGGCATTGAGAACCCTAACCTGATCGAGGTGGGACAGAATCTCATCATCCCCGAGTGCGGCGAGCCGCCGGGGTCACCCGCCCCGTCGCCCGCGCTGCCACGCCCGGCGCCGCCGCCCGCCCCCCAGCGCGGCGGGCCGACGGTACGCGCCATCAGCCTCGATAGCGTGCCGACGCCCGGCGAGATCGACGCCGACCTGCTCAACCGCGCCGTTGGCGCGACTATCAATCTCCAGGTTGACACCGGCCTGGGCTTCATCACCGGCGGCACGGGCACAGTCGTAGGCAGCGACGGGCGTACCTTCCTGACCGCCTTCCACGTCATCGGCGACTCGGACACGGGCTGGGTGTATCCCATCCGCGAAATTCGCGTCGGCCCCTTCAAAGACTGGACGCTGCGCGCCGAGGTAGTCGCCGTTGCCCCAGAGAGCGACCTGGCCGTGCTGCGCGTCGAGGAGACGCCAGACTTTGGCGGCTTCGCCTTCGCCCCGCGCGGCGACTCGAACACGGCCCGCCTGGCGGATACCGTCTATACGCTGAGCTACCCGGGCGCGGCGCGGGGCGGGCTGGTCACCACGCGCGGCAGTATCCTATCGCTGCTGACAGCGCCGGGGGACACCAATCCAACCTATCTGCTCACCGACGCCTCCGCCAGCCCCGGCTCCAGCGGCGGCATCGCCATCAATGATCGTGGCGAGGTCATCGGCATCGTCTCAGCGGTCATCCTGCGCCGCTCCGTGCTGGAGCGGCTGGGCCTGCCACAGCTAGCGCGCGCCACGGTCATCGTACCCATCAACCAGGCAGCGCCGCTTCTCGGCGAGTAGCCTTGCACTCGGGGAGTCCTCCTATGCCCAAGGAATCACGGCGTGTCGTTGCGCTGCTCGTGCTGGCCCTGCTCATCCTTGCCCTCGTCGCGCTCCCCACCGCGCAAGCGGCCGACTGCCTGTACACCGTGCAGCCGGGGGACACGCTGACCAGCATCGCCTCGCGCTACTGCATCTCGCCCAACGATATCGTGGTGACCAACAAGCTGCCCGACCCCAATTACGTGGCGCCCGGCACCGTGCTGGTCATCCCCAATTGCGGTTCGTGCCCCGTGGCCGCGCCCACGGCCACCCTGCCCCCATCGGTTCCGACGCCTCTCCCCCAACCCCCACCCACAGCGACCCCGGTGCCTGGCGACGTGGCCTACACGGCCTACATGGCGAGCTGGCCCCGCGTCGAGATTCCCATCAACCAATATACCTTGCTCGGCCTGCTTGGCAACCCACCCGCGCCGCCACCCCTGTCGGCCGAGGTGAGCGCGATGGTGGACGCCGCGACGGTGCAGATTCTCGTCGCCTCCGGCTCGACCACGGCCACCGGCTCCGGCGTGGTGATCGGGACCGATGGCACAACCATCCTGACCTCGTACAGCCTGGTGGGCGATCTGGCGACAGGACAGCTCAAGTCGCCCGTGGCTATCTACGTCGGGCCGTACCTCAACTACACCCTGCGCGCCGACGTCATCGCCACCGACCTCGCCAACGACCTGGCGATCATCCGCGTGCTGCCGACGCCCGGCTTCACCGGCTTCGCCTATCTGACGGTAGCGAATTCAGCCAGCGCCGGCCTGACCGATCCGACGTACCTGTATGGCTACGGCCAGGGCCAAGCGGCCGCCCTCAACCGCGCCACGGGTATCCTGACCGGCATCTTCACCGTGACGGCGAGCGGCCAGGTGGCGGGCTTCGCGACCAACGCCGCGCTACCGTCAGCTGGCACGAGCGGCTTTGCCGTCAACAGTGAGGGCCAGGTGATCGGGGCCATCTCCCTCGCGCCGCAGGTGACGGCCGCCATGAGCCAGTCAGGGCTGCCGATGCGGACGCTCCTGGTTCCCAGCAACGTCGCCCGCACCCTGTTCGAGCCAGTGACGCCCTGAGTCGATAGCTCCTTGACACAGACCGGGTGCAGCCTATACTACGCTCATGTTGTATCCCGAGGCCGCGCTACAACGTCACTTCGGCTTCTCGATCTTTCGACCCGGCCAGGGCGAAGCCATCGAGGCCGTTCTCCGTGGGCAGGATACGCTGGTCGTCATGCCCACGGGGTCCGGAAAGTCGCTCATCTATCAGCTGCCGGCCCTGGTGAGCGAGGGCACCACCCTGGTCTTCTCGCCGCTGCTGGCGTTGATGAAGGACCAGGTCGATAGCCTGGCTGCCTTCAGCGCGGCCGCTACCACCATCAATAGCTCGCTGCCCACGGAGGAGCAGGCGCGCCGCATCGAGGCGATGGCGGGCGGCGCGTATCGTCTCGTGTTCGTCGCGCCGGAGCGAGTGCGCAACGCAGCCTTTCGGCGGGCGTTGTCTCGCACCCGCATCGACCGCGTCGCCGTGGACGAGGCCCACTGTATCTCCCAGTGGGGTCACGACTTCCGCCCCGACTATCTGAGCCTCGGTCGCTTCATCGAGAGCCTGGATCACCCGCCTGTTGTCGCCCTGACCGCCACGGCCACCCATGCCGTGCGCGACGATATCGTCGTGCGCCTGGGGCTGCGCGAGTCAGTCTCCATTGTGACCGGCTTCAATCGCCCCAACCTCAGCTTCGAGGTGCTGCCCACTCCCGACGATGCCGCCAAGCTGCGCGCGCTGCGAGGGCTGATGGCGGCGGTCCCCGGCGCGGCGGTGATATACACCGGCACGCGCAAAGAAGCCGAGGCGGTGGACGCATTCCTGCGCGGCCTGGGTATCTCGTCGGCCCACTACCACGCGGGCCTGCCCGCCGAGAGCCGCCGCGAGGCTCAGGAACGCTTCATGGCCGACGAGACACGAGTCATGGTCGCCACCAATGCGTTCGGCATGGGCGTGGACAAGCCCGACATTCGCCTGGTGGCCCACTATGCCTTGCCGGGGAGCATCGAAGCCTACTACCAGGAAGCGGGCCGCGCCGGGCGCGATGGGCAGCCCAGTCGCTGCGTCTTGCTCTATTCGCCGCGTGACCGCGCGCTCCAGGAGTGGTTCATCGACAACGACGCGCCGACGCTCGCCGAGTTGCGCGGCTTGCTGGCGACCCTCTCGCGGCTGGCGCGCGACGGGCAGGTGCGGATGTCGGAGATCGAGCTGGCGCGCCGTTCACGGCTGAATGAGGTGAAGCTGCGGGTCGGCCTGAGCCAGTTGGCCCAGGCGGGCGCGCTCACTCACCTCGGCGACGAGCAGGGGCAGATGGGCTTCGAGATGGGGCCACGTCTGGCCGCCGAGCGCCTCACCGAGACGTCCGAGGCTGTCGAGCAGCGGCGCGCCCATAAGCGCGAGCGGCTGGGCCAGATGGTCGCCTACGCCGAGGGGCTGACATGCCGACGCCGCTTCATTCTCGGCTATTTCGGCGACGTGGATACTGCCCCCGCCGAGCGATGCTGCGACGTGTGCCTGGCCGACGCGACTCTGCCCGACGCGCCGCGCGAGGCCCAGACGACGGCCGAGTGGAGCGTTCTGCTCGTGCTGGAAGCCGCTCGCAGTGTGGCCGGCGGCGCGAGTCGCACGCGCCTGACGCACATGCTGCGTGGCGTGCGCGCCGCATCGCTGGGAACTTTGGCGCGGCATCGCCTGTTTGGCAAACTCGGCTACCTCAGCCAGGCCAACCTGGACGCCATGCTCGACCAGTTAGCGGCGCAAGGCTACGTGCGCCTCGTGGGCGACCCGGCGGCTGTGACGATCACGTCGAAAGGCAGCGCTGCCCTGCGCGCTCATGCGGCCATTCACCTGTCAGCGCTGCCAGGCTCGCCGGCCGTGGACCGCCGCCTCATTTAGGCCCACTTGTCGGATTTGCCCCACGCGGCCAAATCGTGTAGAGTCATCCCAAGTGTTGACTCGCGCCGTCGTCGGCGCAGTCAGGAATTTACCCGAGAGCGCCTCACGCCTCACCGCCTTAAGGAGAACTTTGATGACGTCACTGAAAGAGATCAAGGGCTTGCGCGACCTCAACGCTGAGCAGTTGCGTGCGGCCGGAACCACGTCCGTCCAGTCGCTGCGCGAGCGCGGCGCTACTCCCGCTGGTCGCAAGGAACTGGCTGCCAGTTTGAACGTCAGCGAGCAGCAGGTTCTGGAATGGGTGAATCGCGCCGACCTGCATCGGATCAAGGGCATCGGTGAGGAGTATTCGGATTTGCTGGAGAACGCGGGCGTCGACACTGTAGCCGAGCTTGCCCAGCGCAATCCCGCGAACCTGTCCGCCAAGCTGGCCGAGGTCAATGCCGCCCACAATCTGGTGCGCCGCCTGCCCACGCCCAAGCAGGTGGAGGACTGGGTGGCCCAGGCCAAGGCCCTGCCGCGTGGCATCAACTACTGAGTGAGACCCTGCGGGACACACGCATGACCCTGAAGGCCGCCACGGCCTTTAGGGTCTCTTGCTGCCGAGAATCGTATGCATCTCACACCGGCTTTCATTTTTGATATGGACGGCACGCTGGTCGACAACATGCGTCTGCACGCCGAGGTGTGGGCGGAGTACCTGGCCGACCTGGGCATCGACCTGGACGAGGCGCAATTCCACGTCCAGGCGGGCGGCAAGACGAACCCCGATATCCTGCGCCTCCTTGTCGATCCGGCGATGAGCGACCAGGAGGCCGCCGCCCGGGGCGAGGCGAAAGAGGCGCTCTACCGGGAGCGAGCGCACGGGCATGTGCGACCCGTGGCGGGGCTGGCGGCGTTTCTGGCCCAGGCCTCCACCCTGGGCGCGCAGCTGGCCGTGGCGACCTCGGCCGATCGCGCCAATGTGGACTTCATCCTGGGCGAGTTGGGCCTGGTCGATACCTTCGCGGCCATCGTCATCGGGACGGATGTAGCGCGGGGCAAGCCCTTCCCCGACCTCTTCCTGGCGGCCGCCGCCCGATTGGGCGTTTCGCCCTCGGCATGCGTAGCGTTTGAGGACTCCCTGGCAGGCCTGGAAGCCGCTTATCGGGCCGGGATGCGCGCCGTCGCCCTGGCGACCACCCTGCCCGCCGCCGACCTGGCGCAGCAGCCACGGGTCATCCGCGTCGTGGCTGACTTTACGGAGCTGGATGCGGCGGAGTTGATGCAAGCGGCGGTATAGCCCACCCCCGCCCCCCTGGAGACCTGATGCGCGTCACCCTCTACGGCGCGGCCGGCGGCGTAACCGGCTCCGCCTATCTCATCGAGACAACCACCGCCCGCCTGCTGGTGGACTTCGGCCTGTTCCAGGGCGCGGACGAAGCCCAGCATCGCGAGGCCATGCCGCGCGACCTCGACCCGCGACGACTGGACGCCGTGCTGCTGACCCACGCCCACCTGGACCACGTGGGGCGGTTGCCATTGTTGGCGAAGGCGGGCTTCCACGGCCCCATCTATGGCACCCAGGCCACCATCCAACTGGCCGACCTGGTGCTGCGGGACTCGGCCAAGATTCAGCGGCAGGATGCCGAGTACGAGAACAAGCACCGCCAGCGCCGGGGACAGCCACCCATCGAGCCACCTTACGATGACGAGGATGTCACCCACATCATCCAGCAGTGTCAGACCGTGGGCTACGATCACCCTGTTCCCGTCGCCAGGGGCCTGACCGCGCGCTTCGTCGATGCCGGGCACATGCTCGGCTCATCCAGCATCGACGTCGTCATCACCGAGAACGGCCGCCACAAGCGCGCCATCTTCTCCGGCGATGTCGGCTCCCGCGATGCGCCCATCCTGCGCGACCCCGTCCCGCTGCAAGAGGGCGATCTGGTGTTCCTGGAGTCGACCTACGGCGACCGCGACCACCGCCCCATCGACCAGACCATCGCCGAGTTCCGCACCATCGTCGGCGACGCCGTCGCGCGCCGGGGCCTCATCCTGGCCCCGGCCTTCGCCATCGGCCGCGCCCAGACGCTCCTGTACCTGCTGGCGGTGATGTTCCGCCGCGATGAGTTGCCCAAGTTCCCCGTCTACCTCGACAGCCCGATGGCCCTGGCGGCCAATCGCATCTACCTGGAACACCCCGAACTCATCGACGCGGAGGCGCGTCGCTTTCTCAACGACGCGCCCTTGAGCGAGGACACCGAGACCATGCACATGGTGGAGAGCGTCGCCGAGTCGCGGGCGCTGAACGACATGCGCGGCCCGGCCATGATTATCGCGTCGTCGGGCATGGCGACCGGCGGGCGTATCGTTCACCATCTCAAGCACCATGTCTGGCAGCCAGACGTCTCGGTGCTCATCACCGGCTTCCAGGCGCAGGGCACGCCGGGGCGACAACTGGTCGATGGGGCCGACCACCTGACTCTCATGGGCGACCGGGTCCCCGTCCGCGCTTCTGTCCATACCCTCAACGGCTTCAGCGCCCACGCCGGGCAGACCGACCTGGTACGCTGGTTCGCCCCCCTGGCCGACGACCGGCCGCGCCTGGCCCTGACCCACGGCGAGCAGGCCGCCCGCGAGGCCCTGGCGGCCGTCATCGCCGCGCAATACGGTATCCAGGCGGCCCTGCCCGACTACGGCGCGCGGTTCGACATGTAGCTTGGCATGGCGGCTCGCGGTGGGTGGTCACACCCGCCATCGACGGATGTCGCCATCCGTCAGGAGCGTAAAAGCATGTTGCCACCTGACTTGCCGCCGCGTCTCGCTCGCGCCATGCTCGAAATATACGGCGAGTGGGGCGCGGCGTGGCTGGGCGTCCTGCCCGATCTGCTGGCCGACCTGGCCGCCCAGTGGGGGCTGACTCTCGGCCCCCCCTTCCCCAACCTATCCTACAACTACGCCGCCCCGGCCACCCGCGCCGATGGCGAGGCCGTCGTCCTCAAGGTCGGCATTCCCAACCGCGAGCTGCTCACCGAGATGGCCGCCCTGGACGCCTACGCTGGTCATGGCATCACCCGCCTGCTGGCGAGCGACGCCGACCGGGGCGCGCTGCTGGTCGAGCGGCTGCTGCCCGGCGTCCCCCTGGCGAGTCTCACCCCCGGCGAGGACCCCCGCGCCACGACCATCGCTGCCAACGTCATGCGCCAGTTATGGCGGCCCGCCCCCGCCGATGGCCCCTTCCCGACCGTCGCCGACTGGGCACGGGGACTGGAGCGGCTACGCGCCGAGTTCGATGGCGGCGTCGGCCCCTTCCCACGACGGTTGGTCGAGCAGGCCGAGGCCCTGTTCGCCGACCTGCTGCCCTCCCAGACCGCGCCCGTCCTGCTCCACGGCGACCTGCACCACGAGAACATCCTGAGCGCGACCCGCGCGCCGTGGCTGGCCCTGGACCCCAAGGGCCTCGTCGGCGAGCCAGCCTACGAGGTCGGCTCGCTGCTACGCAACCCGATGCCCTATCTGCTCGCGTGGCCGGACCTGGGGCGCAGCCTCGACCGCCGCGTCGCCCAGCTCGCCGACGAGCTTGAGATGGACAAGGCGCGCCTGCGCGGCTGGGGCATCGCCCAGGCCGTGCTATCCGGCTGGTGGAGCTACGAGGACCACGGCCACGGCTGGGAGGGCGCGCTGCGCATCGCGGAGCTACTGGCGGGAAGAGGAGAGTAGACAGGATTTACAGGATAAACAGGAGGAGCAATAGGTTGTCCCATTCCTGTCCATCCTGTAAATCCTGTCAACTCTTCTTTCCGCCGCGTCGGTGTGACTTTTCAGAGCGGCGTGGCTATAATGGGGGCGCATCTCACACCCTAGAATGGTCCCCCATGATTCACGACCCCACCTCGGCCCACGACTACTTCCACTCCCGCTTCGTCTACGACAGCCAGCGCGACGCCCTGTGGCAGCCGGTGTGCGAGTATCTGCAACCCTACATCCCCGCCAGTGGCCGCGTCCTGGACATGGGCGCGGGCTACTGCTCGTTCATCAACCAGGTACGCGCCCGCGAGCGCCACGCCCTCGACGTTTTTCCCGACTTCGCCCGTCATGCCGCGCCCGGCGTCACCCCCCACGTCGGTAGCTGCGACGACCTGAGCCGCTTCGCCGACGGCTGCTTCGACGCCGTGTTCGCCAGCAACCTGCTGGAACACCTGACCCGCGACAGCCTCGCCGCCACCCTGGCCGAGGCGCGGCGCGTCCTCAAGCCAACGGGGCATCTCATCCTCATCCAGCCCAACTACCGCTACGCCTACCGCGAGTACTTCGACGACTACACCCATTTACAGGTGTTCAGCCATGTCAGCCTGGCCGACCAGTTGACGGCCAGTGGCTTCGACGTGGTGCGCCTGGAGCCGCGCTTCCTGCCCTTCTCCCTCAAGAGTCGCCTGCCCAAATCGCCCAACCTGGTGCGCCTCTACCTGCGCCTGCCGCTGCGCCCCCTCGCCAAGCAGATGCTCGTCGTGGCGCGGCCGGCCCACTGAGCCGAGGTCCGCCCATGTGGAACGGAAAGACCGTCTCGGTCGCGCTACCCACCTACAACGAGCAGGCATCCATCCGCGCCTGCATCGACGGCTTCTTCGCCACCGGCGTCGTCGACGAGGTCGTCGTGTGCAACAACAACGCCGCGCCCGGCACGTCCGAGGAGGTCGCCAGGACCCGCGCCCGCGAGGTGATCGAGACGCGCCAGGGCTACGGCTGGTCCTGCCAGCGCGCCCTGGCCGAGACGACCGGCGATTTGATTGTCCTCAGCGAGCCAGACGGCTCCTTCGAGCCGAACGACATCCACAAGTTGCTGGCCTACGCCCACGACTTCGACGTGGTGCTGGGCAGCCGCACCAACACCGAGCTGATCTGGACCGGCGCCAACATGGGCTGGTGGCTCAAGTGGGGCAACTGGGCCGTCGCCAAGTACATGGAGTTCCTGTTCAACACCACAACCCTCACCGACGTCGGCTGTACCATGCGCCTGGTCACGCGCGACGTGCTGGAACGCATCCAGCCCCACTTCACCGTCGGCGGCTCCCAGTTCGGCCCCGAGATGATGATGCTGTGCATCTGGAGCGGCGCGCACCTCATCGAAA
>JAHCIE010000082.1 GCA_026129385.1 Anaerolineae bacterium | reverse complement strand
CGCCGCTGGCCGAGGGCATCGGCCTCCATGATAGACAGCAACTCGCCCGTCGCCGCGCTGAATAGCAGGACTACGAAGCGCGCCTGGCCGCGAATGGTGGTGTACACCTTGAGGCCCAGGTAGCCCGCCGCCGGGTCCGCAGCGGCCATGAAGTGCATCACGCCGCCGTGGATGCGCGTACGGGCGCGAGGGATGTTCTGCGCCCGGCCGTCCCCCAAGTGGCGGAATGCCCCCTCGACAGCGGCCACCGCGTCGGGCATGGGCAGGTAGCGTTCAATGTCGGCTTCGTGGAGTAGCAGGGGCATGGACGGGCCTCCAGGGATTGCTACGGGAGGTCAAGGGGCAGTTGAGTGGCGATTCCTTCCGCCGTCACGGTCTCGCCCACATCGATGAGGTGGCGCACGTCCCACCCCCGGTCGCGCAGCGCGGCGGCGATATAGCGGCGGTGACAGCGCGCCGGGTCGCGTTCGGCGCACATGAAAGCGGTCGGTCGCTCGCGGGCCAGGTCTTCGAGGCGCGCCAGCCCCGCCGCGAATTCTGGCGTGCCCATCCAGCGCGCATAGCCACCCGCCCGCAACCCGCCCAATGTGTCGCCCATCCAGATATACTCGATGCCTGCCTCGGGCAGCCACGCGGCCAGCGCCTCGCGGCGGAAGTGCTCGAAATGGCTGCGCGGCATCGAGCGCACGTCCACCAGTCGCGCGATGCCGTGGGCGCGCAACACAGCCACGAAGGCGTCAGCGTCGCGATTGCTGTGCCCGATGGTGAAGATCATCAGGTGGCGACAACTTCCACCGCCAGCGCGACGGCCTCGCCGCCGCCGAGGCACGCCGCCGCCAGACCGACGCGGCCGCCACGCGCGAGCAGAGCGTAGACCAGGCTGACCAGGATACGCGCGCCGCTGGCCCCGATGGGATGACCCAGGGCAATCGCGCCACCGTGGACGTTGACGCGCTCCCAGTCCCACCCCAGTTCCTGACCATTGGCAAGAATCTGCGCCGCGAAGGCCTCGTTGACCTCGATGAGGTCGAAGTCTTCCAGGCGCAGCCCCGTGCGCTGCAACAGCCGACGAATGGCAACGGGCGGCGCGGCGAACACCCACCTGGGTTCGAGTGCGCCCATGCTGAAGGCCGTCACGCGGGCCAGGGGTGTCAACCCCTCGCGCTCGGCCACGTCCGCGCCTACCAGCGCCAGGGCCGCCGCGCCGTCGGTCAGGCCAGGCGCGTTGCCCGCCGTGACCGTCCCTTGGGGGTCAAAGGCGGGCTTGAGGCGGGCCAGGGCGTCGGCGCTCGTGTCGCGGCGTGGGCCTTCGTCGGTGCGAATGACCGTCGCACCGCCCCTGGCCGGGATTTCGACGGGGGCGATCTCGGCGTCGAAGTGCCCCGTGTCCTGCGCGGCGATGGCCCTGTGATGGCTGCGAAGAGCGAAGGCATCCTGCGCCGCGCGGCTGATGCCCGCCTCGTGGGCGATGAGCTCGGCCGCGCTGCCCATGTGCCAGTGCTCCTGGGCGCACCACAGGCCGTCATGGACTACCGCATCTACCAGTTCGGCGTTGCCCAGGCGGTAGCCCTGGCGGGCGCGGGGCAGCAGGTACGGTCCCGCGCTCATGTTCTCCATGCCGCCCGCCACGATGACATGGGCGTCGCCGCTACGGATGGCCTGCGCGCCAAGCATCACCGCCTTGAGGCCGGAGCCGCAGACTTTGTTGATCGTCGTGGCGCTGACGGTGGAGGGAAGACCGGCGGCCAGGGCGGCCTGACGAGCCGGAGCCTGCCCGGCCCCGGCCTGAATCACCTGGCCCATCAGAACCTCGTCGATGGTAGCCGGGTCGATACCCGCCCGCTCGACGGCGGCGCGAATCGCCACGCCACCCAGGTCGGTGGCGGGCAGGCTGGACAGGCCGCCCATGAAACGGCCAATCGGGGTGCGCGCGGCCCCGACAATCATGACATCCTGCGGCTGGCTCACGGTCGTCACTCCTTGGTTCGACCGGCGTGAGCGGGACATCCCCGCTCACATCAGCATCACGGTGCCGGTGGTTTCGTCGCGCGGGTAGCCCAGGGCTGCCAGGCAGCGGGCTACCCGCTCTCGCGTGTCATCCAGGAGTTCGGGGATAGTACGAGTCTGGCCGACGACGGTCATGAAATTGGTATCGCCGGGCCAGCGGGGCACGATGTGAACGTGGATGTGGTCGGCCATGCCCGCGCCGCCCGCCTTGCCGATATTGATGCCCACGTTGAAGCCCTGCGGAGCCAGGGAGTCGCGTAGGGCCGCCTCGGCCAGGCTGGTCAGGCGCATCAGATCGGCCAGTTCGGCGTCGCCCAGACCGGTGAGGCTATCAATATGGGCGTAGGGCACAATCATCAGGTGGCCGTTACTATAGGGATAGATATTGAGGAGAATCATGGCCGTCTGACCACGGGCCACAACCTGATTCTCGCGGTCAATATCCGGTGTTGCGGCCTTGTTGCAGAAGACGCAGCCGGCGGCTTGCTTGTTGCTTAAAATGTAGTCCATACGCCAGGGTGTCCACAGACGCTGCATCAGTCGCCCTTCGTCACAGAGATGGCTATCATTATAGCACGAGACCCCGAAAGAGAGGGACCTATGCCCCACGATGCCCTGACCGCCGAGACCCTGGCCGCCCACCTCACGACGCGCCGACTCGGCCGGCCGGCATACCTGTTTGAGACGATTTCCTCCACCAACGCCTGGCTCATGGAGCGCGCCCAGGCGGGCGAAGCCGAGGGCGCGCTGGCTATCACCGACACGCAGACGGCCGGCAAGGGCCGCCTGGGTCGCGCCTGGCAGTCGCCACCCGGCGCGGGGCTGCTTTTCTCGCTCCTGCTCCGCCCGCCCTCGCCGCAGCTGGCGGGGGCAGCCATGATGGCGGCGGCGGTGGGCGTGGCGGCGGCCGTGCGCGAGACGACCGGCGCGCCCGCTCGCCTCAAGTGGCCCAACGATGTGCTGCTTGAGGGGCGCAAGCTGGCCGGGCTGCTCGCCGAGTCCAGCACCAACCCGGCCACGGGCGAGACGGCGGTGGTCATCGGCATCGGCCTGAATGCGAACCTTCAGCCCGACGACTTCCCACCGCCCCCGCCTGGCGGTACGCCCGCGACCAGCCTCCTGGCGTTCCTCGGCCACCCCGTCGACCGCGTGGCTCTGCTGCACGCCATCCTGCCCGCGATCGAGGCCCGCTACGATGCGCTGCTGGCCGGGCAGCCACCCCTGGCCGAGTGGCGTTCCCTGCTGGACACCCTGGGCCAGCCGGTCACTGTCATGGGCGTGGGGCAGCCAGTGGTGGGCGTCGCCGAGGGCGTCGCCGCCGACGGTAGCCTGCTGGTGCGGCGCGCCGACGGAACACTGGTGACCGTCGCAGCGGGGGACGTCAGCCTGCGCGCGCCCGCCGAGGGCGAGGGATGAGGCTACCCCCGACGCTCGTCGACGGCGTGCTGTTGGAGCGCGAGAATCGCTTTCGGGCGCGGGTGCAGACGGCGGCGGGCGAGGTGCTGGCGTTCGTGCCGAACCCTGGCCGCACCCTGGAGCTACTCTACCCCGGCGCGCGGGTATTGCTCGCGCCGGTCGCGACGGGCGGCCAGCGGCGCACCGCCTACGACCTGACCCTCGCCTATACCGCTGACGGGCTGCTGGTCTCCATCGACACGCGCCTCGCCAACCCGCTGTTCGCCGAGGCGGTCGCGGCGGGGCATCTCGCCCCCTTCCTCGGCTACGGCGTTACGCGACCCGAAGTCACCTTCGGCGCGAGCCGCCTCGACTTTCGCCTGGACGGCGCGGGCTGCCCGCCGCTGCTGGTGGAGGTCAAGTCGTCGACGCTGGTCGAAGACGGCGTGGCGCGCTGGCCCGACGCGCCCTCGCTGCGCGGCCAGCGCCACATCCGTGAGTTGGCGGGCGCGCTGCGCCAGGGCTACCGGGCGGCCATCGTCTGGCTCGTCCAGCGGCCCGACGCGACGGCCATGACGCCCCACCGCGTCATCGACCCGGCCTTCGCCGATGCACTGGCCGAGGTAACCGCGGCCGGGGTGGAGGCCTACGCCTTCCGCTGCGCCGTCACGCGGGAGTGGGTGGAGGTGGCGGGGGAGATTGGGATGTTCCTCAACTATCCTTCGGCTTGCGGCCGCGGACCCGCCGGGTACGACGTACGTCAGCGCCCGACGGGACGAAGCTGATGCTGCCATCGACCTCCAGCACTGCCATGCCCACATCGGCAAGCTCCGCGATACCGTGCTCGCGCATGGCCGCCAGCACCTCGTCCGGCAGGATGCCCTCGCGCATCAGGTTCTCCTGCACAAACTCGCCCGCGTGGACGAGGAGCACGGGTTGGCCGATCATGATCTGGGCGACGTTCTGGTTGGTCAGAACGAGCCGACTGACACCCCAGTTCACAATGAGCAGCGTGAAGGCGGCGACGAGGCCGGCCGTCAGGCTGGTGTCGGGGCCGACCATGGCGTTCTGGACAGCATTGGAGATGAGCAGGATGACAACGAGGTCGTAGGGCGTGATCTGGCTGAGCTGCCGTTTGCCGAAGAGGCGCAGGCCCACCAGGACGACGACGTAGATGACAAGGGTGCGCAGGGCAACCGCGGCCAGCGACAGGGGATTGAGTTCGACGAGTTGGTTGAGGATGGCGTCCATCGAATCTACCGTAGAAAGACCCTAAAGGTCTTTGAGACCTTTAGGGTCTTTTTGTCGAAAACCGCCGTACCCTACACTTTGCGCGCGATGGACTTGGCCTGGGTGAACAGCAGCAGGTAGTCGGGGCCGCCCGCCTTGCTGTCGGTGCCGCTCATGTTGAAGCCGCCGAAGGGATGCACCCCTACCATCGCCCCGGTGCACTTGCGGTTGAAGTACAGGTTGCCGACGTGGTAGCGCTGATAGGCGTCCTGGAGGTGGCTCTCGTCTTGGCTGTAGACCGCCCCCGTCAGGCCATAGATGGTCCCGTTGGCGATGCGCAGCAGGTCTTCCCAGTCCTGGCCCTTGATGACCGCCAGGACCGGGCCGAAGATCTCCTCCTGGGCGATGCGCGCGTCGGGCGCGACGTCGGCGAAGATGGTCGGTTCAATGAAGTAGCCCGGCCCCCACGACTCGCCGCCGTGCACCAGCTTGCCCTCGCTCTTGCCGATGTCGATGTACTCGCGAATCTTGTTAAAGGCCTTGTCGTCGACCACCGGACCCATGTAGGTGGTCGGGTCGGTCGGGTCACCAATGGTGATTCGGTCGGCCTCGGCCAGAATCTTGGGCAGGATACGGTCGTAGACGCGCTCGTGGATAATGGCCCGCGAGCCGGCCGAGCACTTCTGGCCCTGGAAGCCGAACGCCGAACTTACGATACCCTTGGCGGCGGCGTCCAGGTCAGCCGACTCGTCGACGACCACGGCATCCTTGCCACCCATCTCCAGCACCGTGCGCTTGACCCAAATCTGACCGGGGCTGGTCTTGGCCGCGCGCTCGTGGATGCGCAGGCCAACCTCCATGCTGCCGGTGAAGGCGACGAAGCGCGTCTTGGGGTGATCGACAGGGCATCGCCGATCACCGCCGGGGCTGACCAGAGAGGTTGAACACGGGGGGCAGACCGACCTCGGTCATGATGCGATGGAACTGAGCGGCGATGACCGGCGAGGTACTGGCGGGCTTGAGAACGATGGTATTGCCCGATACGATGGCCGCCGAGGACATACCGGCCATGATGGCGCCGGGGAAGTTCCAGGGCGGGATGACCACGCCAACACCCAATGGCACGTATTCCAGGTCGTTCTGCTCGCCGTCGATGCGCACCAGGTCCTGGGGTGCGCCCAGCCGCAGCATCTGCCGCGCGTAGTATTCCAGGAAGTCGATGGTCTCGGCGGTGTCGGCGTCGGCCTCCGGCCAGCTCTTGCCGACCTCGTAGACCATCCAGGCCGAGAATTCGTGCTTGCGCTGTCGCAGCAACTCCGCGCCCGCCAGCACCAGGCGCACGCGCTCGGTATAGGGTGTGTACTGCCAGGTCTCGAAGGCTTTCGCGGCGGCCTCGATGGCCCGATTCCCCAGCTCGACAGTGGCCTTAGGGAAGCGACCGACCACCTCGTCGGGGTTGGCCGGGTTCACGGACACCAGCGTGTCTTCCAGGTAGATTTCCTCGCCGCCGATGACGAGCGGGTATGTCTGACCGAGCTGCGACTTGACCGTGGCGAGCGCAGCTTCCATGAGCTGGCGATTGACCGGATCGTTATAGTCGGTTAGCGGTTCGTTGCAGAAGGGTGGAACATTCAGTTTCGTCATGCCTAGACCTCCTCGTCCATGGGCATAGAGATGGCACACGCGGCAAGATTGGGTGGCGCAGGCCGATCAGGAACCTGATACGGCGCGCGGCAATCATAGCCCGTTTGCCATGTCACGTCAACGAGACTGATGGACGAAGTGAACGCGACGCAGCGCGCAGGGACAGCGAAAGCACGGCGAGCAGCATCAGAAGACATGCGACTGCCAGGGCGAGCGAGGCGCGGGCAAAGGGCGAGCGCTGAGGGGGGGCAAAGCCTCAGCGCTCGCGACTGGGGGGACGGGGACCGTCAGAGTTGTGAGAAACGAGGCGCGGCCTGACCCGTTACAGCGCCGGCGTAGGGGCGTTGGCGGTTTGCAGCACCTCGATCACGGTGCGGAAGATGTCAGACTCGGTAATCATGCCGATGATGCGCCCATCGTCCGACATGACCGGCAAGCCGCTGATCTTGCGCTCGATCATCAGCTGCGCCGCGTCCGCCAGGGGTGTATCGGGCGTTACCGTCACGACATGGCGAGACATGATACGCTGAACCTTGATCTGATGCGTCAGGTAGTCAAGCTCGGAGCGATTTAGGGAACTGACCTCCGACGGCGACGCTCCGCGCACGTCGCCCAGGGTGATGATGCCGACCAGTTCGCCGTCGTCCACCGGCGGCACCCGCCCGTCTCAAGCATCAGAAGATGGGCGGACGGGATATCGCTCGACTGTCGATGCACACCGCTGGGCTGACGTGACCTCGCGGACCGCGAATCAAGCATGGCTGCACTCCTCCCAGATAAGCTGGGAATAGCGAAAATATCAATGGTGAGGGGCAAAAGCCTATTTCATTCTCCAGTGTAGCACAAGCGGCCTGAAAACGGCGTGAAAAGGCGGCTCACCGCCATGAAGCCCATGAAAGAGACACCGCTAGGGATCATGCCGATGCGCCCTCGTCTGGGCAGACGAGCATGTAGCCTGTGCCCGCCAGGAGTGACGCGATGATACGCGGATGGGACGGATGTACTCGAGCTTACGGCGCAGGTAGCGGTTATACGCCCGCAGGTAGTCCACATCGTCGCCGACCGCCAGCCCATACCCGTGCCAGCAGGTCCTGATGGGTCATGACCCGGTTGGCGTGGAGGGCCAACTCCGCAGCAGGGCATACTCGGTGCGGGTGAGGGCGACAGGATGACCACCACCTGGACACTATGCTGGGCGAGTCAGTGGAACAGGTCGCCGCACAGTGGCGGTGCTGGTCTCCTCGGGCCGCTGGCTGCGACGCAGGACAGCCTTGACCCGCGCCACCAGTTCTTTGGCGCTGAAGGGCTTGGTCAGGTAGTCGTCAGCGCCGGCCTCGAAACCCCGCAATAGGTCATTCTCCTGCGCCCTGGCCGTCAGCATGATGATCGGCGTCTCGGAAAACTCGCGAATACGGCGGCAGACTTCGTAGCCATCCAGGTCGCCGGGCAGCATCAGGTCCAGTAGAATCAGGTCAGGCCGTTCGATAGCCAACCGGTCGAGGGCGGCCTTGCCATTGGCGACCGTCATGACCTCGTAGCCCACCGCGCGGAGAATCTCACCGACTAGGCGCGCGACCCGCGCTTCATCCTCGACGACCAGGATGCGTTCAGACATGGTCGGCATCCTCGGTGGCGCGTGTCCCCGCGGTCGGCAGAGTGAAGTAGAAGGTGCTGCCCTGGCCCAGGCGGCTCTCCGCCCAGATGCGGCCCCCGTGGGCCTCGACAATGGCGCGGGCGATGGGCAGTCCCAGCCCCGACCCGGCGACGCCGCGACTCGCCCCGGCCTTGATGCGGAAATACTTCTCAAACAGGCGATTCAGGTGCTCAGGCGCGATACCAATCCCCTGGTCGGCGACGCTGATCACCGCCTCACCGTCCCGCGTTTCCCCGCGCACCACAATCAGGCCGCCCTGCGGCGAGTACTTGACGGCATTATCCAACAGATTCCGCAGAACCTGGGTGATGCGATCGGGATCGGCGTCGACAATAGGTAGATCGCGGGGGAAATCAACCATGAAACGATGGGTAGGGGTGGGATGCAACATATCATCCACTACCCCGGCCGCCAGCCGGTCCAACCGCGTCGGCTGCGGCTCCAGGGCAAGGAGACCCGCATCGATCACCGCCGCCTCGAGTAGATCGCGGATCAGCCCTTGCAGAACATCGCACTCTTCGTCGATGATCTGTAGAAACTCGCGCTGTGTGGCCGGGCTGAAGGCCGCCTCCTCCATGCGCAAGGCTGTCGCGTAGCCTTTGATGGAGGTCAGGGGAGTGCGCATCTCGTGGGCCAGCACCGAGACCATCTCCGCCTTGAGATGATTGGCTTCGTCCAGGGCGCGGGCCGCCTCGCGAGTGGTTCGTGGGAGACCTCCTGAACGGCCAGAGCCAGCAGGTACTGCTACCTCGCGCAGCCAGACCAGGTCGTCCGTGGACGCTGCGTCCGCCGACGAGCGCAACTCCAACGTGAGTATCCCGACGGGAGTCTCGTTCACCAACAAGGGGAGAGCAAGATCATGCGGTGGCAGACCTTGCGCGTCGAGGCGCGCCTGCCACGTCCGCAAGGCAACCTCCCCGTAGCCGCGCGCTGCTTTCAGCTCCAGATCCCCCGTCTCAGGCTCATAGAGAAGCAGCGCGCCCCCAGCGACAAAGGGGGCGCCATCGACGAGCTGCGCCAGGGCGGCGGGCAGCAGAGTCGCCAGATCACCCTCGGCCAGGGCCAGCCTGGCGATGGCGAGGGTGATCTGCCATCTTGAGTCGGGATCCATGGGGCCTGGCATTCCTGAGTGTCCGCACTGTTGCAGCCAACGCAATGATTCTAGTCGGGATGGGCGGCAAAGGCAATGCGGGCAGGGGGTGGCAAACTCACCCTAACCTATCGCCAGCGTCGCCCGTTCCCTTGCTCGCGTCGACTCTGGCAGGTCACACACAGCGTAGCCCAGGGTAGGGCCTCCAGCCGCTCGGCCAGGATGGGCTGCTCGCAATCCTCACAGATGCCGTAGGACCCGGCCGCCAGTCGGCCGTAGGCGACATGCATCTGCTGGAGGAGTTTCTGACGCTGCTCGACGACCGCCTCTAGCCGACTCTGCTCCAGAATCCGCACCGACATATCGTGCTCGTCCATCGGCTCGTCGACCGGGAGGCGTAGCGCCGCGCGCGGCTTAAGCTCCTCCGTCAGGCGCGCGATCTCGTCCAACAGATACTGCTTAGTAGTCGCGGGGCTGGTATCGATCACGTCCATCCTCCTTACTTTAACGCTTCCAGACCCGGTCAGGCTCACGGCGAGGCGCTAGGAGCAACGTCGCATAGCCTGCCTGGTTATGGACTTCCGTCTCATCCACGACATGTACATTGAGGACATGGGCCACCTGGCGCGTCTGGCATCGATCGGCCAGACTCTGGCGGAGCGCTCGATCCAGGGCTGCCAGGAGAGAAATGAGAGCCGCTGTTTGCCGCCGCGTGCAGATAACAAGGTAGAGCGGCAGCGCCACCTGCGCGCGATCCGGCGGCTTGTCGTCAGGGTGATAGGCGTACATGTAGCTGTAGATCGCAGTGATATCAGCGTCGAGGGCGCTGAGGTATTCAGCGACGCCGGCGGCCAACTCCTGCTGGCAAACGCCGCACGCGATTTCGTCGCGACCGGCCAGGCGCTCGATCACCGCCGCCTCACCGGGTAGCGCGAGCGCCTCCGCACCTGTGGCGAGGGCGTGACTCAGGCGCGCGTCGGCTGCGCGAGGCAGGTCAGCCAGGGCTGGTGACGGCGCCGAGAGCAGGGGTTTCGCGAACAATGGTTCAGCCAGGGTCATCGCACCACCTTCTTCGGCCAATACCGACCGGCCACCCGTCATGCGACGCGGGGTCGGTGACCGTACTATAACATGGATGACATGAAAGACTCATAGAATGCCCTGAGGGGGTAATGAAAAAGGCATGAAAACTTCGCGCCGCGTTTGGCCGCGTGTGCCGTGGTCGGGTAGAATTGGAGGCCCGATCACCGACGCCTATACGCGAGCCTGTATGCCTCCATCGAACACCACACCCGACGTCTCCCCGCCCCTGTTACACATCGACAATGCGACGGTCATCAAGGGGCGCGGCGTGCGCGTCCTCGACGCGATCTCGCTGACGGTCCAGGAGGGTGAGCACACCGCCATCCTCGGCCCCAACGGGTCGGGCAAGACGTCCCTTATCAAGCTCATCGCTTACCTGCATTATCCCCTGCTCCACGACGACGACTCGCCGCCGGTGCGTGTCTTTGGCCGCAGCCGTTGGCATGTCTTCGACCTGCGCCAGCGGCTGGGTATCGTCTCGCCGGAACTGCACGATACCTTCACCGACGCTCGTCATGGCCGGCTCAAGGGGTTGGAGGTCGCTGTCACAGGCTTCTTCGCCGCCTACGCCTTGTTCCAGCACCAGGACATCACGCCCGCCATGTGGGAGCGGGCACGGGCCGCCCTCGACCTGATGGAGGCGTCGCACCTGGCAACGAAGCCGCTGGGCGAGATGTCGACGGGGGAGGCGCGGCGCATCCTCATCGCCCGCGCCCTGGCCCCCGACCCGGCGGCGCTGCTACTCGATGAGCCGACGACAGGGCTAGACATGCTGGCAGCGCGGCGCTTCCTGGAGACGCTGCGCGGCGTCGCGCGGCGGGGCAAGACGATTCTG
>JAHCIE010000081.1 GCA_026129385.1 Anaerolineae bacterium | reverse complement strand
GCCCCGAGCATAGAGACCTGTCGCCCCGGGACCTCGCCACCATCAAGGCACGCCAGGGCGTCGAACTCATCAGCAGCGGCGAGTTGCTGGTGGTGGACGACCAGGACCGCGAGGTTCCCCACGACGGGCAGACCCTCGGCGAGATCGTTGTCCAGGGTAACGTGGTGATGAAAGGCTACTTCAACGACCCTGAAGCCACCAACCGCGCCATCCGCGACGGCTGGTTCCACACCGGCGACGCCGCCGTCGTCCACCCCGACGGCTACGTCGAGATTCGGGACCGCATCAAGGATGTCATCATCAGTGGTGGCGAGAACATCTCGTCGGTCGAGGTCGAGGGCGTGCTGCTGCGCCACCCGGCGGTGCAGGAGGTCGCCATCGTCGGTATGCCCCACGAGAAGTGGGGCGAGGCCCCCCACGCCTTCGTCGTCCTCAAGCCGGGTGCGACGGCTACCGCCGATGAGTTGCGCGAGTACGTGCGCGCCAACCTGGCCCACTTCAAGGCCCCGCAGTGGATCACCTTCGTCGACGAGTTGCCCAAGACGGCCACGGGCAAGATTCAGAAGTACGTCCTGCGCGGTGGCCGCGCCGCCATCGCTACCCAGTAGGGGCGGGCGACCGCAGGGACGCGCCATGGCGCGCCCCTGCCCACTCCGCCGAGCTTACCGAGTGTCGGAAGCCGCCAGCGATGGCACAACCCAGAGGTACTATATGATGGAGAGTCACTCCATTGCCCGGCTTCAGGCGGCGCAGCGCCCGGAGGCCGCCGAGGTCCTCACTCGCGCCTTCGCCGACGACCCCATCTACACCTACGTTTTGCCCGACCGCGACATCCGCCTGCGCGCCACTCATCGCATGTGGGAGGCCCTTCTCGCCGCCGCGCTGCGCTACGGCGAGGTCTACACGACACCGACACGGCAAGGGGTAGCCTGCTGGATGGCGCCCGGTCGCACGGAGATAACCCTGGCGCAGTCGGCCCGCACAGGGTTCGGCCTGATGCGGGCCATCCTTGCCTTCCCCCCCGCGTCGCGGCAGCGGTTCCTCGGCATCGCCCGCCACACCGATGAGTTGCGTCGGCGCGACATGCAGCGGCTGTTCTGGTATCTGTGGGTCATCGGCGTCGACCCCGCCTGTCAGGGGCATGGGATTGGCAGCCAACTCATGCAGCCGGTCCTGGCGCGGGCCGACGCCCAGGGATTGCCGTGCTACCTTGAGACGGAGACCGAGGACAACGTCGCCTTTTATGAACGGCGTGGCTTTCGAGTGCTGCGGTCGGGACTGGCGCCCGGTCACCCCATTCACCTGTGGACGATGGTTCGTAAGCCGCAGCCGGTCGGCGAGGGCGAGCCGGCCAATCCACCGACGGTAGGCGGATGACCGCCTACCGACGGCAAAGCCATGAAGCGAGGCTGACCATGCCCCCGGCGTCAATCGTGAGTGGTCGTGTCGCGATCGTGACAGGAGCCAGCAGCGGCATCGGGCGAGCCATCGCCGCCCAGTTAGCCGCGCGGGGCTGTCACCTGGCCCTCGTCGCGCGGCTAAGCAAGCGGCTGCCTTTCCTCTGACCCTGATTCAGGCTCACACGACCACGTTCACCAGCCGCCCCGGCACGACGATGACCCGCCGCGGCTCGCGCCCTTGCAGGGCGGCGGCCACCCCCGGTGCAGCCAGCGCCGCCTCGCGCGCCGTCGCCGCGTCGGCGTCGGCGGCGACCGTCACCCGCGCCACGACCTTGCCGTTGATCTGCACGGCCATCTCCACGGTGGCGACGACCTCACTCTCCCCCGCCTCCGGCCACGGCTCGGCGTGCACGCTCGTGGTGTGGCCCAGCCGCGCCCACAACTCCTCGGCGATGAAGGGCGCGAAGGGCGCCAGAACGGCGATGAACGTCTTGACCTCGTCGCGCCAGCCGGGCGGCGGCTCCTCGGCCTGCGCCGCCAGCCGTCGGCTGTGCTCCATCAGCGCGGCGACGGCGGTGTTGAAGCGGAAGGACTCTACGCTTTCAGTGACTCGCCGGATCAGGGTCGCCGTCTCCGGGGTGACCACCGACGACCGACCACGGACCACCGCCAGCGGAGTTGCAGGTTCTCGTCCGTCGCCTTCAACCTTCAACCCTTCGGCAACCTCAGGCCAGGCTCTTCGACCTGCAACGCTTCCGTGGTCGGTGGTCGGTGGTCGGTCGTCGCCCTGGTGGTCGGTGGTCGGTGGTCGGTGGTCGCCCTGGTGGTCGGTGGTCGGTGGTCGGTCGTCGCCCTGGTGGTCGGTGGTCGGTGGTCGGTCGTCGGCCGCAGCGCGGCAACCCATCGCCCACACCCGCGCCAGGAACCGTTCCACGCCCGCAATACCATCCGCCTGCCACGTCGTCGGCTCATCGAAGGGGGCCATGAACAGCGTGTGCAGGCGCAGCGCGTCCGCGCCGTGGGCGTCAATCACGGTGTCGGGGCTGACGATATTGCGCCGCGACTTGGACATGCGCTTGCCGTCGGGCGCGTGCAGCACGCCTTGCGAGCGCAGGCGCGGAAATGGCTCGTCGAAGGCAATCAGCCCCAGGTCATAGAGCGCCTTCGTCCAGAAGCGGGCGTACAGCAGGTGACTGACGGCGTGCTCCGCGCCGCCCACGTACAGGTCCACGGGCAGCCAGGCGGCCACCGCCGCCGGGTCGAAGGGGCCGTCGTCGTAGCCGGGGTTGGCGAAGCGCAGGAAGTACCACGACGAGCAGGCAAAGCCGCCCATTGTATCCGTCTCGCGCCGCGCCGCGCCGCCGCACGTTGGGCACACTGTATCCACAAAGGCAGCCACGTTCGCCAGTGGCGACTGGCCGTCGCCGTGGGGGCGGTAGTCGTCGATGGGTGGCAGGCGTACTGGCAGCGCGGCGTCGGGCACGGGGACCAGGCCGCAGCGCGGGCAGTGGACGATGGGGATGGGCACGCCCCAATACCGCTGGCGGGAGATCAGCCAGTCGCGCAGGCCGTCAATCCAGTTGCGCTGTAGCGTCTTGATGTGGGTGGGCCAGTCCAGCGGTTCCAGGTCGGCGCGCAGACGATCGGCGTAGGCGGTGATGCGGAAGAACCACTGGGCGCGCACCTGGCTCGCGACCGGCTGGTGGCAGCGCCAGCACGTCCCCTGCTCGACCTCCTCGTTCGCCAGCACCGTCTGGCACGTCGCGCACCAGTTGACGGGTGCGGCGGCGCGGTAGGCCAGCCCGCGCTCGACCAGGCGCAGGAAGATCCACTGCGTCCAGCGGTAGTAGGCCGGGGCGCAGGACCAGATTTCGCGTTCCCAGTCGTAGGAACAGCCCAGGCGTGTCATCTGGCGGCGGTAGGTCGCCGTGTAGGCGGCGATAGAGTCGGCCGGGTGGATGCCGCGGCTGATGGCCTCATTCTCCGCGGGCAGGCCGAAAGCATCCCAGCCCATGGGATGCAGCACGGCGTAGCCCTGGCGGCGCTTGACGCGCGACAGCACGTCGGTCGGGATGTAGTTGCGGGCGTGGCCGACGCTCAGCCCCGCGCCCGATGGGTAGGGGAAGAAGTCCAGACAATAGAATTTGGGTGGGTGGTGGGTCGTGGGTGATGCGCTGTGGGCGGTGGGTGTGATGTCGGGCGTGCGGTGGGCACGGTTGTCGGCCCAGGCCGCGATCCAGCGCGGCTCGGCCTCGGCGGGGTCATAGGCTTGAGTGGTGATTACGCGAGTCCCATGTCGGTCTCTCCTTTGCGGGGTGACGGATGACCGAGAGCAGTTCTGCCTCCGTCGTCCGTTCTTCGTCTTCGGTCGGGGGTAAATAGAAACGCCCCCCTTGACGGGAGGCGTGGCTAGCTGAGCTAGACTGCGTGCGTTGCGGCTACGCATCTCCCCGTGACAAAATTCCCACCTCAAAGGCGGGTTCGCTAAGGAGGAGAGCATGGGTCATGGTGATGATCATCGTCAGAACCTCCTGCGGTGAGTGTCACGTCGGCACGCAACGGGGCGCCTCAATGCACCCTTATTATACCACCTTCACGGTCGTCACTCATCCACCGAACGGGTGATGAGGGGATGATTTTAGGCGGACGGACGCCTCCCTGGGACAGCACCGAGTTCAAGCCACCATTGTTTCAGGCAGTCCACTCTCATCGGTGTAAGTCACAATGGACACCTCGGTGGGCACGGCCCGAAGTTGCTTCAGCAGGGCGGCGAGACGGTCGGTCACTTTGCCCGTTGTATAAGGCTCATGGCAACTGGCGCAAATCTCAGCGGGGACGCCTTTGACGAGACTGCCGCCACCTATACTCCTGCCGGTCACCCATCGCCCAGGCCCGCGCGGCCACACCGCGATCACACCCGCGCCCGGCCGCGCCGAGCACGATGCCAACGAATTGTGGCGCGCCGTGGCGGCTGTCATCCGTGCAACCGTGGCGCAACTGCCGACGCCGGCTACACAGCGGACGACATCGCCGCGCTGGCTGTCGCCAGCATGGCTGAGGCGGGTGTCCTCGTCGATGAGGATGGCCGCCCCCTCACGCCCATGATCGCCTGGTACGACCAGCGCACCCTGGGCGAGGGCCGCTGGTGGGCGGACGTGTTCGGGGCGCGGCGGGTATTTGACATCACCGGTCAGACGCCTCAGCCCATCTATTCCCTGTGCAAGCTGATGTGGTTGCGCCGCCACCTCCCCGACGCCTTCGCTCGCGCCGCCGCCTGGTTCAACGTCGCCGACTGGATCGCCTATCGGTTAACGGCGACGGCGACCGACCTGGTCCCTGGCGTTCGTGCACGCTGGCCCTGGACGTGACACACGGCGGGTGTGGTCGGCGAGATGTTGGACGCGGCGGGCGTGCCCGCCCAGCTCATGGCGCGGCTCGTGCCCAGCGGCGGGGTAGTGGGGCGAGTCACCGCCGAAGCGGCGGCCCTGACGGGGCTGGCGACGGGGACAGGGGTAGCGGCCGGCGGCCACGACCACATCGTCGGCGCGTTCGGCGTGGGCGCGACCGAGCCGGGCATCCTACTCAACTCGCTAGGCACGGCCGAGGCGATGGTGCTGGCGCTGCGCGCGCCGACCCTGACCGACGCCCTGTTCGAACAGCGCGGTCACCTGGGCATTCACGCCGCCCCCGACCGCTACTACACCACCGGCGGCGTCGCCGGGCAAGGGGCATCCCTGGAATGGGCGCGCGAGCTACTCGCACCCGGCGAGCCGGGCGAGCCGGGCTACCGGCGGCTCAATGCCCTCGCCGCGGCCGCGCCACCCGGCAGCGGCGGCGTGGTGTTCCTGGCCCACCTGCGCGGCGCGGGTCGCCCCCATAACGACCCCACGGCGCGCGGCGCGCTGGTCGGCCTGACGCCCGGCGCGAGCCGCGCAATCGTCGCCCGCGCCGTGTTCGAGGGCATGGCCTTCGCTTCGCGGACGCTCCTGGAGAGCATGGAGGCGGCAACAGGCGTCAGGGCCGAGGCGATGCTGGTCATCGGCGGCGGGGCGCGCAACCCCACCTGGCTCCAGATCCGCGCCGACGTGATGCAGCGGCCGCTACGGGTTGTGGCCGTCGACGAGGCGACCGCATGGGGGGCAGCGGCTCTGGCAGGGCTAGGCGCGGGAGTCTACGCCGACACCCAGGCGATGCTGACACGGGCAGCCTTCCCGGCGCAGCTGATCGCGCCAAATCCGGCCCATGCTGACCTATACGAACGGGCCTACCGCGACATCTATTTTCCCTTGTATGCAGCATTGCGCGCCACAAACCGAGAAATTGATCGCCTGGGGACTTGACAAGTCTGCTTTAATGCTGTATAATTCATGCATGAACGAAATGCAGGAGAAAGAATTCGTCGCCACCAGCGACCTTGTCGCCAGCCTGGTTCAGACGGGGCACATGATCGACCACCGCCTGGACAGCGCGCTGGAGCCTTTTGGCCTGTCCATCGCCAAGATAGGCGTCCTCCGCAGCCTGGTGGACGCGGGCGGGTCTGCGCCCCTGGGCTATCTGGCCGAGCAGTTGGCCTGCGTTAAGTCCAACATCACCCAGCTGGTTGACCGCCTGGAGGCCGACGGCCTGGTGCGGCGCGCACCCGACCCAGAGGACCGCCGCAGTGTGCGGGCCGTCCTGACCGATAAGGGTAGCGCGGCCTACGCGGCGGGGCAGGCGGCCCAGGCCAGGGCGGAACGGGAACTGGTAGAGGGCTTGTCGGCTGAGGACCGCGCGCGACTGGCCGCGCTACTGCGCCATCTGACCCAGACCCACTGAGTTTTTTTTGCCGCATTCGTTCATCGCTGTAATATTGCCGTATAAATTATCCATCCCTAAACGGGACACCCGTACCATCGTCACGTCAGACCAGGGCAACTGCCCGCATCGTAAAGGAGATGACCCCATGTCCGAGCGCGAAATCTGGATCATCGAACCCTCCCATACCCAGTTGGAATTCTCCGCCAAGCACATGATGATCACCAATGTGCGCGGCCGCTTCAACCAGTTCGAGGGCCGAATCGAGTTTGATCCCAACAACATCGAGAACTCGACCGTCGAAGGCGCGGTCTACACCCATAGCGTCGACACTAACCAGGGCCAGCGCGACGATCACCTGCGGTCGCCGGATTTCTTCCACGCCGAAGTGCACCCGACGATGACCTTCAAGAGTACGAAGGTCGAGCATGTGCGCGGTGATGAGTACAAGGTCACCGGCGACCTCACCATCCGTGGCACGACGAAGCCCGTCACGTTCAAGGTGGTGGACGAAGGGCGCGGTACGAACCCGTGGGGTGGCCAGCGTTGGGGTCTTAGCGCCGACACGAAGGTGAACCGCAAAGATTGGAATCTCAACTGGAACGCGGCCCTGGAGACGGGCGGTTGGCTGGTCGGCGACGACATCAAGATCAGCGCCGAGGTGCAGGCCATGCCGCTAGCGGAGTACGAGGCCGCGCAGGCGCGGGCTGCGCAGGCGGCGGCAGCGTAACGCGACCACACTCGAAAGGCCCTAAGGGTTTCGGAAACCCTTAGGGCCTTTCGATTCACGGACAGTGTGCCCGTTACGGCCGCGTGGGTGGTTGCACGGGGCCGGGCGGGTTGCCGCTCTCAGGCGGCGCACCCTGGAAGACGCCGATCAGGTTATCCTCGATCTCGCCGTAGTCCATCGGCCCACTCATCGACGGCTGAGCGCCATAGCTGAGCCGGGTGCGGACAAACATCCAGCCCAGACTGGCGGGTGCCTGGATGTTCAGGTCGGTGGCCTCCAGGATGTAGAAGGGCTGACCTAGCGGCCACAGCTTGCCGTCGGAACCGATCAGGCCGGGGCCGCCGTTCCAGCGGAACATCAGCTTATCGCCGTCGTCCCCGAACTTGCCGTCGCGGTTGGCATCGGCCCACGACTCGACGTAGATGCGCTTGTCGGCGCTGTTGGCGTAGCGGCTGCCGCTGGCGTCGGACACCGACATGATGACCTTCGTCCCGGCCGCGAACTCGCCCGGCTGATAGTAGCGCTGGCTGGAAGGCACACCCGCGTTGAATGGGTTGCGATACAGCGCGCCATCGTCGTGGAAGTCGTAGTTGTACGGGTTGAGGTTCGGCGCCCCGTCGGGGTCCTTCGCATCGTTGGCGCCACGCTCGGCGCTGACGGTGCGTCCCAGCCACTCGTGGAGGGTGTTGCCGCTGTAGGCGGCAGTCACCTGTGCGCCGAAGCCGGGCAGGCCATCCTGCGCGGTGGCGGGCGCGTCACCAAAGTCGCTAATGACGTCGCTGGCCCACGACGAGGTGTTGTCGGTGTCGAAGTAGTCGGGGATGCCGCACGTCGGCCCCGCGATCGAGAAGCCAGACTCGATGCGGATGGTGTTGGTGAGGGTCGTGCCGGGCGGCGTGCTAAAGCCGCTCTCCGTCACCCGCGGCAGGCGGACCATGACCTTGAACTGACCGGTCTGCCCCGGCGCGATCTCGCCGATGTAGCAACCTTCGCGGATGTCGCGACCGTGGCACGAGGCCAGCGTATGGCCGAGGTACTCTGTGCCTGGCGGGATGACATCCGTGATGCGAACGAAGGTCGCCTCATCGGGGCCAGTGTTGCGGTAATTGACGGTGTAGGTGATAACCTCACCGGGGACGGCGACCTTGTTGCTCATCTGCGACGTAAGCGGCAGGATCGGATAGCCGATGGGCAGCGTCGCCGTCAGCTGCGTGCTGGCGTTGACGTTCACCTCGGCGAACTGAGTCTCCTGAACCTTCTCGATGTGCAGGTCGGCCTGGGCGATGCGCACCGGCACCGGCGGCGTCGACACTGTCGGGGCGGTGAAGCCATACTCGTCCTTAGCGCCGGTAATACCCGCACGGTTGAGGGTATTCTTGTTGGGCGAGCGGACAATGTCATAGGTGCTCTTCAACGTCTTGAAGGTCACCCGCACCGTCACGCTCTCGCCCGGCGGCAAATCACGCCCCAAGCCATTGGGGGCCGGGCCAGTCACGTCTGCCCATGCCACCGTCCCGCTACGGAACTGGCCGCTGCCAGTGAAGGTAGGCGGCCCATTCGGCGCAGGCGTTGCGCTGACGAACGCCAGGTACTCCGCCTCGTAGGTATCGGTCAGGGGCAGGGTGGCGATGGTGCTGTTGCCCACGTTGCGAATCGTCACATCGAAGCCGATGTTCTGGTTGATGCCAACGATATCGCAGTCAGGGGCAGCCACCAGCCGCTTGGTGATCTCCAGCTTCGGGCACGCCACGCGCCCGTCATCCGAGGCGTAGACGTTGGGCACTGGAGCGGGCACGCCCGCGCCGCCCGCGATCGCCAGCGCACCCACGATGGACGCCTTGTTGAACACGATCTGGTCGGCCGGGCAGCCGATGGCGCGCATGATGATGTTGAAGGTGATCTTGCGCCCCGGTAGCAGCGGCCCGCCGCGATCAGGCGCGGTCAGATTCTCCCAACTCAGCGTGCCCTGGCCGGGTACGTCCGGCGTGATGTCCGAGCGCACGAACTCCAGGAAGGCCGGGTCCCACTCGTCTAGCAACGGCAGCCGGGTAACGGTGATGTTGCCCGTGTTGGAGATCTCGATCTTGAAGGTCATCTCATTGCGCCCGACGACGCCCGGCGATACCGCCCCGTTGGGCGGGCTGACCAGGGTCTTACTGATACGCAGTTGGGCACAGACGACGTCCACCTCCGCCTGGTCGAAGTCCGGCGGCACATCCAGCAGCGTGGTACGGAAGCTGGCCCGCGCGCCGCTGACACCGGCGCGGTTGACGCTGGTGATGGGTTTCGTCGGGTCGGGGCAGATCTTGGTCTTAAGCGTCAGCAGCACCACGACGCTCTCGCCGGGTTGCAGCGGCGCGCCGGCGGCCAGGTTGGCCCAGGCCAGCGACCCGCCCGACTGGCTCGACGGCGCAACAGACGCGCTGACGAAGTCGAACAACGCCGAGTCGTAGGTATCGGTCAGCGGGACCGTAACCAGCGGCAGATTACCAGAGTTGCGAACCATCACCTCATACGTAACCTGGCCGCCCAACTCCTGGATGAGCGCGCTACGCGGCGTGACGACGCGCTTGGTCACGTCGACGCGCGGGCAGGCGATATCGAACTCGATGGTATCCGACGCCTGGGGCGCGTTGAAGCCATAGCCACCGCCCGATGCGATGGCGTTACCGATACGGGCGCGGTTCGCGGTGCGGCCGCCCACGGGACAGCCGACGGCGCGGAAGACCGCCGTCACCGTGTAGGTCTCACCCGGCTGTAGCGACGAGCCACGATACTTATTGAGGTCGTCCCACTCGACCGTGCCCGCGATGGGCCGACCCGACGGCTGCGGGTCGGAGCTAACGAAGGCCAGCGCCGTGGGGTCGAAGACGTCCTGCATCGGGATGACGTTGATAGGCTGGTTGCCGGTCGCCTTGACGGCGATGGTGAACGTGATGCCCTCATTGAGAGCCACCACCCCACCCGGCGGTGCGAGAATCTTCTTCGTCACCTGGATGTTGGGGCAGATGATGCGGATGGTGGGCGATTGGCCGCGCGCCTGCGTGACGAGCGCGCCGCCCGCGCCGGGGCTGCCCACCTCGGCCACGTTCGCCGTACCTGCCTCGGACGAGCAGGCCCGCACCTCGAAGGTGATGCGCACGCGCATCGAGTCGCCAGGGCGCAGGGTGATGTTAGCGAGCGCCTCGCTGAAAGTCAGCGAGCCTATCGGTGTCGTGGTGATAGGTGTGGTGGGGCTGATGGGGATGAACCCGTTGCCCACGTCCAGCAGCGCCCGACGGTAGGCCATGATATCCGGGTTGAAGCGGTCCGTCAGCTGGATGCCGCGCACGTTCTGTAGGTTCGGCGGGGCGGCGGCATTCTCCGGCGGGTTCGTGACCACAATATCAAAGGTGAGGGGGTCGCCGACCAGAGCCTGGCCACTCGTCGGCTCGACGACAGACTTGACCACTGTCAGGCTCGTGCACAGCTTCTGGCCGACGGTGGTGCTGGCGGGCGGGATGACCTGGTTACTGGCGTCCAGCGCGCCGCTGATGAGCGCCTGGACCGTGATAACGCCGCCCTCGGGACACACCACGGGATCCATGACGATGTCCAGGGTACGGGTCGCGTTGGGGGCAAGGGGGCCGATGCCGGGAAACTCGGTCAGGTTGTTCCAGCGCAGACCGCCCGGGCCGCGCTGGTCAGGCGTATACTGGGCCGACAGGAAGGCCAGGCTGCCGGTGTTGTAGCCAAAATCCAGCGGCAGCACCGTCACCGTCTTGTCGCCCCGGTTGGTGATGGTAACGCGATAGGTGATATTGCCGTTGGCCCCGATCTGGCCGCTCACACTCACGGCCAGGCTGCTGGGGGTGCCGGTGGCGAAAGCCCCGCGCATGATCAGGGGGAAGAACATCTGGCGCGGTGGCGCGGCGGCTCCGGCTTGATCCGCCTGCCAGACCAGGGCTACCGCGCCAAGCAGCAACCCCAGACTGGTCAAGACTGCCAGCCATCGTTTGTACATGGGACGAACCTCCTTACAGGTTGGGGGTAGGGGCAATGGCCGGCCGCGCGAGAAGAGGGCGAGTGCGAGGGCGGCTGGCGCGTGCGCATCA
>JAHCIE010000080.1 GCA_026129385.1 Anaerolineae bacterium | reverse complement strand
CTCGGCGCGCTCGCCCGCCAACACCGCCTCCACCTGGTCATCGGCGTCATTGAGCGCGAGCGCGGTACCCTCTACTGTACGATTTTGTTCTTCGCGCCCGACGGCACGCTGCTCGGCAAGCATCGCAAGGTCATGCCGACGGCGATGGAGCGCCTCATCTGGGGTTTCGGCGATGGCTCGACGCTGACCGCGGTCGAGACCGAGGTCGGGCGGGTCGGGGCGGTCATCTGTTGGGAGAACTACATGCCCCTGCTACGGGCCGCCATGTACGCCCAGAGGGTGCAACTCTACTGCGCGCCGACGGTCGACGACCGTGAGACCTGGCTGCCTACGATGCGCACCATCGCCCTGGAAGGCCGCTGCTTCGTGCTGTCGGCGTGCCAGTTCACCCGCCGCGCCGATTACCCGGCCGACTACCACCCCCTGCAAGGCGACGACCCCGCAACGGTTCTCATTCGCGGCGGCAGTTGCATCGTCAACCCGCTCGGCCATGTACTGGCAGGACCGGTCTTCGACCAGCCCGCTATCCTGGCCGCCGATCTGGACCTGGACGACATCCCGCGCGGCCTGATCGACCTCGATGTGGTGGGTCACTACGCCCGGCCCGATATCTTCGAGTTGCGGGTGAACACAAGCGCGCAACGTACAGTGCGCTTCGTGCCGCCGACCAAAGACCAGTGAGGGAGGACCGATCACGGAGGGCCGAGGGTCAACGGCCAGGTCGGCCTTTCGTCCTTCGCCATTAGTCGGCGGGCGGCCCCTTCGCTACCGACCTACACCTGCCAGTCCCCAATTGGAGATACCATGCCGCTCCTCCTCCGCGACCTCGCGCCCGACCTCATCCTGCACAACGGCCGCATCGTCACCTTGAGCGGCGCGCTGCCGGGCTGCTCGGCCCTGGCTGCCAAAGATGGCCGCATCGTTGCCCTGGGGGATGACGTTGATGTCCTCGCCCTGGCGGGGCCAGCAACCCAGGTCATTGATCTCGTCGGTCGCACTGCCATTCCGGGCCTGAACGATGCCCACAATCACATGCTTCAGGTTGGCCTCAAGCTCAGCCGCCTGCCACTGGAGAACTGCCAGTCCATCGCCGAGATGGTCGACCTGGTGCGCGCGGCGGCGGCCAGAACCCCGCCAGGCGAGTGGATTCTCGGCGAAGGCTGGAACGAGTCCCTGTTCGCGGAGGGCCGTCTGCCGCATCGTAGCGACCTGGACGCCGCCACGATAGACCACCCTGCCCTGCTGATGCGTTTCTTCAACATGGACGTGGTCAACAGCGTAGCTCTGGCGCTGGCGGGTATCGACGCCGCGACGGAAGACCCGCCGCGCGGCCGCATCGAGCGTGACACCGACGGCTCGCCCAGCGGCGTGATTCGGGCCGCGGCCAAGCCGCTGGTGCGTCGCTTGTTACCGCAGCCGACCCTGGCCGAACAGGTCGCGGCCCTGGACGCGGCGAGTTGCGCCTACCTGGCCTATGGCATTACCAGCATCCTGGATCCCGGCCTGGAGCCGGACGAGCTACGGGCCTACGTGGAGGCTTACCGCCAGGGCAAGCTCCACGTGCGGTCAAACGTCATGCCGTCGTGGCACGGCTTCCATGAGGAGACACCGGAGGCCGTGCTGGACGACCGCGCCGCCGGGCTGGGCATCGCCAGCGGCGTCGGCGACGACTGGCTGCGCCTGGGCGGCCTCAAGATGGCCGTCGATGGCGGCACGACGAGCCACACTGCCTGGATGTTCCAGCCTTTCCTGGGTGAGAGCGAGGTCAAGGACTACAACCGCCTCAACCCGGAGGATTTGCGCCGCTACTTTGCCCAGGGCCACGACCAGGGTTGGGACATCGGCATCCACGCCATTGGTGACCGTGCCCACCACGAGGCTGCCGCCGCCTTCGCCGATGTCCTGGCCGACCGCCAGCACACGGCCCGTCATCAGCTCATTCACGCCTATTTCGCCACCGAGGAGAGCCTGCAGCATATGGCGCGTCATGACCTGGCCGCCGTCATCCAGCCGACCTTCATCTACTATGAAGGCGATGACCTGTTCCGCGATGTCGGCCCTGAGTTGGCGGCGCGCTACAAACCCATGCGTACCTACCTCGACCGGGGGATTCGTGTCGTCGCCACCAGTGACATTCCCAGCACCGTCCACTACAACCCCTTCGTCGGCCTCTACGCTCTCGTCACGCGCAAATCTCATCAGGGCACACCCATCGCCCCGACGGAAGCCGTTAGCCGCGAAGAAGCTCTCTACGCCTACACTGTGGCAGGGGCGTGGCTGACCCGCGAAGAGGACCACAAGGGTTCGCTGGCCCTGGGCTACCTGGCCGATATCGCCGCCCTCGATCGCGATTACTTCAGTGTGCCGGAGGAGGCGATCAAGGACGTCCAGGTGGACCTGACCATCATCGGCGGGCGGGTGGTGTATCAGCGGCCGGCGTGAGCATGGTGGCCGCTTGGCGGCGCCGCCGACTGGAGATCGGGCGCGCACTGCATGACAAGGAAAATCCCAATGGCCTATGAACCCTCTTCGACTCGCTACGACACAATGCGCTACAACCGCACGGGGCGTAGCGGCCTCACGCTGCCCGCCGTGTCCCTCGGCTTGTGGCATAACTTCGGTGGTGTGGACACCTTCGAGACGGCGCGGGCGATGGTGTGCCGCGCCTTCGACCTGGGTGTCACCCATTTCGATCTCGCCAACAACTACGGGCCACCACCGGGTTCGGCCGAGGAAACGTTCGGCACGATTCTGCGCAAGGACCTGCACCCCTATCGCGACGAATTGATCATCTCCAGCAAGGCAGGCTATCGCATGTGGCCCGGTCCCTATGGCGAGTGGGGGTCGCGTAAATATCTGCTGGCCAGCCTGGACCAGAGTCTCAAGCGCATGGGTCTCGACTACGTGGATATCTTCTACTCCCACCGCCCCGATCCTGATACGCCCTTTGAGGAGACGATGCTGGCCCTGGACGCCGCCGTGCGTAGCGGCCGCGCCCTCTACGCCGGCATCTCTAGCTACAGCGCGGAGCAGACTCGCGAGGCGGCGACCATCCTGCGCGCGTTGGGGACGCCGTGCCTGATTCATCAGCCGTCGTACAACATGTTCAACCGCTGGGTGGAAGATGGCCTGCTCGATGTGTTGGCGGACGAGGGTATCGGCTGCATCGCCTTCTCGCCGCTCGCGCAAGGACAACTGACTGACCGCTACCTGGCGGGCATCCCCGAGGACTCGCGCGCCGCGAAGCCGTGGGGCTTCCTCAAGCCCGCCACCCTGACTGATGAGCGCCTCGACCGAGTGCGGCGCCTCAACGCTATGGCGGTCGCGCGCGGACAGACCCTGGCCCAGATGGCGATTGCCTGGGTCCTGCGCCGCGCCGTCGTGACCTCCGCCCTCATTGGAGCCAGCAAGGTCGCCCAGATTGAGGACGCTGTGGCGGCCCTGGACAACCTCGCCTTCAGCGATGACGAGCTGCGCGCCATCGACGCCATCCTGGCATGAGTCATGTGGGGCAAGGTTTCTCTACCTGTAGCCGTTAGTCTGGCATTGACGCTCTGGCCCAATGCTGCTATAGTGAGGCGCAGTCCGGTGTGAGACGAATCATGTCCATGACGCACCTCGACGAGGAGGAGAGAATGCGAACCAGTCGAATCGTGTGGTTGGTGGCCGCGTTGCTGGCGCTGGCCCTGGCTGCTGGCTGCGCTGCCCAGGCGCCGGCCGGTAGCGGGGCCGCAGCCAAGACGGACGCGAGCAAGGCGGCCGCCCCGGCCGCGCCGGCGAAAGCGTCCACGGAGCTAAACCTGCTGTGCACCCCGCAGCAGGAGTGGTGTGAGGGGATGAAGGCCGAGTTCCAGAAGAAGTACCCCGACATTACCGTCAACTTCGTCCGCCTGTCTAGCGGCGAGGCCCTGACCCGCCTGCGCAACGAGAAGGACAACCCCCAGTTCGATATCTGGTGGGGTGGCCCCATTGACTCCTTTGTCGCCGCTAAGGGCGAGGGCCTGCTGCAACCCTACAACTCGCCCAACCTGGCGAACCTGCTCGACCCGGCCAAGATGAAGGACGCCGACAACAACTGGGCGGGCGTCTACGTTGGCTCCCTCGGCTTCGCCCTCAACAAGAACTTCCTTGAGAAGAACCCCAACATCAAGAAGCCCGAGTCATGGGATGACCTGACCAAGCCGGAATGGAAGAATCAGATCATCATCGCCCACCCGGCCACCTCCGGCACCTCCTACACCGCCCTGTCCACGGTCTTGCAGAGCAAGGGCGACCAGGCGGGTTGGGACTGGATTAAGCGCTTCTCCCAGAACGTCCAACAGTACACCAAGAGCGGCGCGACGCCCGCGACCCTGGTCGGCCAGGGCGAGGGCGGCCTGGGCGTCGTCTTCTCCCACGACATCGTGGCGCAGATGGAGAAGGGGCTGCCGCTAGAGCTGGCCTTCCCTAAGGAGGGCACAGGCTACGAGATTGGCGGCATGGGCCTCGTCAAGGGCGCCAAGCACCAGGACGCCGCCCAGAAGTGGTTCGATTGGGCCTTGACCGCTGAAGCCCAGAACCTCGGCCCTAAATACAAGGCCTACCAGGCCCCGACGGTCAAGGGCGCGACAGCCTCCAAGCCGGAGCTACTCCAGGTCAAGCTGATCGACTACAACTTCGAGCAGGCGGGCAAGAACAAGAAGGCGGTCGTCGATCGCTTCTCCAACGAGATTGCCGCCGAGTCCCAGGCGAAGTAGCCGATAGGCCGCTCCGGGGAGACGAGACGATGGCCGCAGACAGTCAGGCCAAGCACGGCGTTGTTGCGCCCGATGGCGCTCAGACGCCGACCGGCGCTCCCGATGTTACGGCCGGGCCTGCGCCGCCCGTCTCGTTCCCTGGGGCGTCGGTGCCCGTTCTGGCGGGGCTGCAACGGCGCGCGACGGAATACCGCCGCTTCGGTCAGGACCCCGTCCTTCTGGCGAGTTTGTTGGCCGTGGGGCTGTTCCTGTTGCTGTTTGTCGTCTGGCCGCTGGCGCGCGTGATTGGCCAGGGCGTCTATACCGAGGGCGCGTGGAGTATCGAGCAGTATGGCCGCTACTTCGACGACATGACCGCGCGCTACTATCGAAACGTCGTCTGGGATACCCTGGTGATGGGCGTCCTTACCGGTACGGGCGGGACGGCCCTCGGCTTCATGTTCGCCTACGCCGTCGCCCGCTGCGCGATCCCTGGCAAGCGGGTTATCCACGTCCTGGCCCTGTTGCCAACCATCTCGCCACCCTTCGCCATCGCCATTGCGGCCATCCTCCTGTTTGGCCGCAATGGTCTCATCACGGCCCGCCTGTTGGGGATCAACTTCGGTCCTGGTGTCAACGACATCTACGGCATGGACGGCCTGGTCTTCGTCCAGGTCATCACCTTTTTCTCGGTAGCCTATCTCATCCTGCGCGGCATGCTGGAGCGGCTGGACCCGGCCTTCGAGGAAGCCGCCGAGAGCCTGGGGGCATCCAAGTGGCACATCTTCCGCACCGTGACCCTGCCGCTGCTCATCCCCGGCTTTGCCAGCGCGTTTCTGCTGCTGTTTGTTGAGGCGCTGGCGGATCTGGGCAATCCGCTACTGATCGCGGGTAACACAACGGTGCTGTCCACCCAAATCTGGATGGCCGTGACCGGCGAGTACGACCAGAAGAAGGCCGCCGCGCTGTCTGTCGTCCTGCTCATCCCGACCCTGACGGTCTTCATCCTTCAGCGCTACTGGGTGAGCCGCCGCTCCTACGTCTCGGTCACGGGTAAGCCCACGGGGGGCGCGGCCCAGTCCCACGATCCGCGCATTCGCTGGCTGTTCAACGGCCTGACCTATGTCGCCTGCGCCCTCATCATCCTGCTGTACGGCGTCATCGTTTTCGGCTCGCTGACGCGGGTGTGGGGTGTGGACTACAGCCTCGACCTGTCTCACTACGCCCAGGCCATCAACCGTGGCCTCAAGGCCATCCTCGATACGACCTTCCTGTCCGCCGTCGCTACCCCCATCGCGGGAATCCTGGGCATGGTGGCGGCGTGGATTATCGTGCGGCGTTCCTTCTCCGGCCGTGAGGCCCTCGACTTCACCTCGACCCTGGGCGGCGCTGTGCCGGGTACGATTCTCGGTATCGGTTACATCATTGCCTTTATCACCGCACCCATGCTGATTGTTACCGTCACCTACATCATTCTCTTGCTGGTGATTGCGGGGGTCACGGCGCGGCGTTGGCCTGCGCGTCTAGGCATTATTGCCGTAGGGCTGGGCATCGGTTTCCTTGTGACTTACATCCCGCTGTTTGTGGAGGAGGGTGTCTGGCGCGGCATCCTGGCCCTGTTGTGGATTGGCCTCGCCCTGGGGACGTGGGCGCTCTCGCGGCGGGCCGGGCACGTACCGCGCGGCTTGTTCGTGGCGTTGGCCGGGTTGGGTGTCTATATCTGGCTCGGCGGCGCGATTCAGGCCGTCATTGTCCCGCTGGCCGCCTGGGGCCGTACTCTGCCGGGAACCAACCTGCCCAAGATCGTCGACTCGCTGGCGCAGCACATCGGCGTCTTCTTCCAGGTTCCCGTGGCCTTGCTGGGCGTCGTGTATGGTATTGTTGCCGTGGTCCTGGTGACTCGTATGCGTGGGGCTGCCCGCTGGCTGGTCGCCGCAGGTAGCCTGGCCCTCATCTACGCCATGATGTTTGTCGGCGAGCCTTTGGTCCTGATTGGCACACCCTACATCATTCTGGCCGCCTACGCAGTGCGTTCGCTGCCGGCGTCAGTGCGGGCGGGGACGGCCCAGCTCCAGCAGATTGACCCGGCCATCGAGGAGGCCTCCACGTCCCTGGGCGCCGACGCCAGCATTACGTTCCGCCGCGTCACGCTGCCCTTGATTCTGCCGGCGTTCCTGGCCGGGCTCATCTTTGCCTTCGCGCGCCACATGACCAGTCTGTCGGCCATCATCTTCTTGACCACGCCTAAGTGGCCCATCCTGACAGCCCTGATCCTGAGCGAGGTCGAGCAAGGCGGCATGAGTCTGGCGGCGGCTTACTCGGTGATTCTGATCCTCATCGTCCTCGCCGCCATTGGGCTGATGTACTTGCTGCTGGGTCGCCCAGGCGCCGGCCGTGACACAGGCGACCTCAGCATTGGAGTGGGATAAGCATGTATCTGACTCTGGAACACGCCACCAAGCGTTTCCCGGCGCGGGGCGGCGCAGGCGAAGTCACCGCCGTTGATGACGTCTCCCTGGACATCGCCCGTGGCGAGTTCGTCACTCTCCTCGGCCCCTCCGGCTGTGGCAAGACCACCACTCTGCGCCTGATCGCCGGCTTCGAGTTTCCCACCAGCGGGCGGATCGTCCTTGACGGCGCGGACCTGACCCATGTCCCGCCCCACCAGCGCGACATGTCGATGGTCTTCCAGAGCTATGCCATCTTCCCGCATCTGACTGTGTTCGAGAATATCGCCTATGGGCTTAAGATTCGCAAGCTCAGCCAGGCCGAGATCAAGCAGCGGGTGGGGCAGGTTCTCGACATGGTCGATCTCAACGGCCTGGGCCAGCGCGCCCCTAACCAGTTATCCGGTGGCCAGCAGCAGCGAGTGGCCCTGGCGCGCGCGCTGGTCATGGAGCCAAAGGTGTTGCTCTTCGACGAGCCCCTGTCGAACCTCGATGCCAAGCTGCGCATCCAGATGCGTGGCGATATTCGCGCATTGCAGCAGGACCTGCATATCACCTCTATCTACGTTACCCACGACCAGCACGAGGCCATGGCCATGTCCGACCGCATCGTGGTCATGGCGAACGGCCAGGTGCAGCAGACCGGGACGGCCGAGGAACTCTACCAACGCCCCGCTAACCGCTTCGTCGCCGACTTCATCGGCCAGGCCAACTTCATTCCAGCCCGCGCGCTGGCTGCCTCCAATGGGCGATTGCAGGTGGAAGCCTGGGGGCGAGCCTTCGACGTACCTGGGCCGGAGCGTGCCATTGCGGCCGGGGAGGATGTTATCCTGGTGGTGCGCCCCGAGGGGATCCGCCTCACGCCTGGGGGCGATGGCGTATTGGGGGAGGTGCGGCGTACTGCTTACCTCGGCTCGCAGGTCGACTACGAGGTGGATGTGGCGGGGTCGCGGCTGGCCGTGGTCGACACGAATCCCCTGCGCCCGGCCGTCTTCGCCCGCGACGACGCTGTGCGCGTCGAGCTGCTGCCGGAGACGGTCTACGTTCTCCCGGCCTGAGCAGCCCAGGGGGAATGTCCCTGGCTACCATCGGCCGCGCCAACGGCGCGGCCCATCTCGTTGGTCCTTCGCCCTGCGTCGCCCTTCACAGGTTGACTAGGCGGGCTAAAATAGCGACAATGTGCTACTAAGAGCGGCGTGGGCGACAGAGCGGTGCATACCGCGCCCCTGCTGCGACTTTAGCCCTTGAGAGGAGATATAGCCCATGGGTCGTTTGTTCCGTATACTGCTGGGAATTGGCATTGGTTTTGGCGTGTTTCTTCTGGTGCGTCGCTTCTTCTTTCCAGCCGAGAGTGGGTCGATGGTCGGCGAGTCCTTCGCCCCCGCGCCTGGCCCCCTCATGGGTGGCGACGATGGCCTGACCATCAATGAGGCCGACCTGGGTGGCGAGGTCGCGCCAGACTTGCTGGAGATTCTTGTCGATCCGGTCGACAAGCAGCCTCTGGAGTTGGTGGACGGCAAGTGGCTCGTCAATCGCCGCACCGGCCGCCGCTATCCCATCGTGACCGGCATCCCCATCATGCTGCCGGAGGTGGGGGAGAAGTACCGCGACGCGAGCCTCGTCACCGCTCAGAGCGATAACGGTCACGCGTGAGCGACGGCGCATCCCAGGCCGACACAACCAAGGCGCGCGTCCAGGCCCAGTATGGTCCGGCCGCCGAAGCCTACGCGGTCAGCCAGGTCCACGCCCGGGGCGCGTCCCTGGCTCGGCTGGTTGAGTTGGCCGAGGTAAGTCCTGACCACACGGTCCTGGATGTGGCGACGGCGGCCGGGCATACCGCCCTGGCCGTCGCGCCTCTGGCGCGGCGCGTTGTTGGGGTGGACCTGACGCCGGCCATGCTGGCCGTTGCGTCGCGCCTGGCGCGGGAGCGGAATCTGGCCAACGTGGGATTTATCGAAGGCGATGCGGAGCGCCTGCCGGCCGACGACGAGACGTTCGACCGTGTGATGTGCCGCATCGCGTTGCATCACTTTCCCGATCCCGCGCAGGCCGTGCGCGAGATGGCGCGTGTCCTGAAGCCGGGCGGTCGGGTTGCCTTCGTCGATAACATTGTGCCGCCAGACCCGGCGGCGGCTGCCTTTGTCAATCGTTTCGAGACCCTCCGCGACCCCTCGCATCACTGGCTGTTCCCCCTGATGGAGCTTGTTGCGATGTTCCGCGAGGCGGGGCTGGGCGTGACCCACACCGAGACCCTGGACAAGGTGATGGACTTCTACGATTGGACGGAGCGGATGAGCGTGCCGCCGAGTCTCGAAGCCGAGCTGTGGGTCATGCTCATGACTGCTACGGGGGTCACCCGCGATTTTCTCGCGCCCACCGAACAGGACGGTCGCCGCACCTTCACCCTGCATGAGGGGATCGTGGTCGCCGCAAAGCCTGGCTAGCCCCGCCCGTAACGAGGAGCCACGATGCCCGCCGCCCCGGCTGCGCCGCCTGCTTTGGCGGAATTGACCGCACTGGCCCATACCTTGAGCGACATTGTCGCCGCCATCGCGCTCCTGGGTTGGGATCAGGAAGTGATGATGCCGCCCCGTGGCGGCGAGGGACGGGCGCATCACCTGGCGACCCTCACCGGTATCTACCACGAGAAGCTGACGGCGCCGCGCCTGGGTGAGCTGCTCGCGGCGCTGGAAGGCGACGCCGATGCCCTGACTGTGACACAGCGTGCGCTGGTGCGCGAGCTGCGGCGCGAGCGTGGCCGTGCGGTGAAGGTTCCGCCGACCCTGGTGCGCGAACTGGCCGAGGCCCAGGCGAGGGGCGTCGAAACCTGGCGGCGGGCGCGGCAGGCCAGCGATTTTGCCTCCTTCGCGCCCGCCCTTGCCCAACTGGTGGCCCTCAATCGTCAGGTGGCCGAGCATGTCGGCTACGCGGGCTCGCCCTACGATGCCCTCCTGGACGAGTACGAGCCAGGCATGACCGCGCAACGTGTTGCCGCGCTGTTTGGCCCGCTCCGGGACGAGACCCTGGCCGTACTGCGGCGCATCCAGGCATCGCCCGCCGTGGATACCACGATTCTTGATGGCGCATGGGACGAGGCGGGCCAGTGGGATTTCGGCTTGCGCGTCCTGCGCGACATGGGCTACGAGTTCGATGCGGGCCGCCAGGACAAGTCGACACACCCGTTCACTCAGAGTGTGGGCCCCCCCTTCGACGTGCGCGTCACGACGCGCGTCGAGCCATCGCTGCTAACGTCGGCCCTCTTCTCGTCCATCCACGAGGGCGGCCATGCCCTGTACGAGTTGGGCTTCGATCCGGCTCTGGCGCGCACGCCGCTGGCCAATGCGCCTTCGCTGGGCATGCACGAGTCTCAATCGCGGCTGTGGGAGAACTTCGTCGGCCGCAGCCGTGCTTTCTGGGATCACTACTTCCCGGTCCTGGCGGCGGCGTTCCCGCGCCAGCTACACGCCGATGATACCGATCGATTCTACCGGGCCGTCAACCGCGTCGAACCCTCCCTGATTCGTATCGAGGCCGACGAGGTGACTTATAACCTGCATATCATTCTGCGCTTTGAGTTGGAGCGCGCGCTGGTGGAGGGGGACCTGGCCGTGGCTGACCTGCCCGCCGCCTGGAATGAGAAGATGCGCGCCTACCTCGGTATGACTCCGCCGACCGACGCCCTGGGCGTCTTGCAGGATATTCATTGGGGGTCGGGTGGGATTGGCTACTTCCCTACCTACACCCTCGGCAACCTGGTCGGCGCGCAGCTCTATTACAGCCTGCACGATCGCTACCCGGACTTTGATGGCCGCGTTGCGTCGGGAGACCTGCGTTTCATCCTGGGTTGGCTGCGT
>JAHCIE010000008.1 GCA_026129385.1 Anaerolineae bacterium | reverse complement strand
TGGATAGCCTCGGCGCCGGTGGCCTTCGCGGCGGCCAGAATAGCGTCGGGGTCGAGGTAGCCCTGGGGGCTGGTGAGCATCACGGCCTCGTCGGCCAGACGGACGTGGAGCGACGCGCGGTCGGCCGGCTCAAAGACCGCCACACTCGTAATGCCCATGTCGCGCACGGTGCGGATAATGCGCACCGCGATCTCGCCACGGTTGGCGATGAGAATCTTGCTAAACATAGCTGCTCCTACGCCGGCGAGAGGCCGTGCTTCTTGGGGACGTGGCGGTCGCGCTTGGACAGGGTGACTTCCAGGGCGCGGATGAGGACGCGCCGCGTGTCCTTCGGCTCAATCACGTCGTCGATGAGGCCGCGCGAGGCGGCGACGTACGGGTTGTTGAACTTCTCCTCGTAGTCGTCCACCAGTTCCTTGCGCCTGGCGGCCGGGTCGGCAGCGGCCTTAACGTCGTTGCGGAACAGAATGTTGACCGCGCCCTCCGCACCCATGACGGCGATCTCAGCGTTGGGCCAGGCGTACAGCAGGTCGCCGCGCAGGCCCTTGCTACTCATGACGCAGTACGCGCCGCCGTAGCTCTTGCGCAGGATGACCATCAGCTTGGGCACGACGGCCTCGGAGTAGGCGTAGATCATGCGCGCGCCGTTACGGATGATGCCGCCGTACTCCTGGTCGGTGCCGGGCAGGAAGCCGGGCACGTCCTGCAGGGTGACGATGGGGATGTTGTAGGCGTCGCAGGTGCGGATGAAGTGGGCGGCCTTGATGGAGGCCTTGATGTCGATGCAGCCCGCCAGATACATGGGCTGGTTGGCGACGATGCCGATGACGTGGCCGTTGAGGCGCGCGTAGCCGACGACCATGTTCTCGGCCCACAGTTGGTGCACTTCCAGGAAGCGGCCATCGTCGACAACGCTGCCGATGACCTGGCGCACATCGTAGGGCTTGCGCGAGTCAGTGGGGACGATGGTCTCCAGCTCGGGGCAGCGGCGCTCCGGGTCGTCCTGGGGCGTCACGTAGGGCGGCTCGTCCAGGTTGTTGTTGGGTAGATAGCTGAGCAACTCACGTACCATGGCCAGGCACTCGCGGTCGTCCTTGGCGAGGAAGTGGCTGACGCCGCTCTCGCGACTGTGAACGAGGCCGCCGCCAAGCTGCTCCTGGCTCACGTCTTCCTGCATGACGGCGCGAACCACGTCGGGGCCGGTGATGAACATATAGCTGTTCTCGGTCATGAACACGAAATCGGTCAGGGCAGGGGAATAGACAGCGCCCCCCGCGCACGGCCCCATGATGACGGCGATTTGAGGAATGACGCCCGACGACTCGCAGTTGGCGTCGAAGATGCGGGCGTAGCCGCCCAGACTATCCACGCCTTCCTGAATGCGCGCGCCGCCGGAGTCGTTGAGGGCAATGAAGGGCGCGCCATAGGCCAGCGCCATGCGCATCGCCTTGACGATCTTGTTGGCGTGCATCTCGCCGAGCGAGCCACCCATGACCATGGCGTCCTGCGCGCCGACAAAGGCCTGGCGGCCGTTGATGAGGCCGAAGCCGGTAATGCACCCGTCGCCGTAGCGCGAACTCTTGCCACCCATGTACTGCTCATAGCGCGGCGTCACGAGAGTGTCGATCTCGTTGAAAGTGCCGGGGTCGAAGAGCAACTCGACACGCTCGCGGGCTGTGAGGCGGCCCTTCTTGTGCTGCGCCTCGGTGTCCTTCTGGGTGCCGGCGGCAATGGCGCGGCGCTCACGCAGCTTGTTGATGTAGCTTTCCACTGTCTTCCTCCTGAGATGAGCCGTCCTGAGGCTTGCGTATGACGGCGGCTTGCCGTAACGCGCAGGTCGCAGAACGGGTCAGGGCCGGTCCAGACGGGCCAGGGTCAGTATGTAAGGTCCCCGTTGCCGCCATAGGCCCGTCAAGGCGGCATCGGGCGGTTGGGCCAGGCGCGCATCCCAGCCCACGCTGAGCGGCTGCCAGTCGTGGCTGGGCGGGCGTCCGCCGAGGTTGATGTCGACGGCGCGAGTGTCAACGCTGAGGCCGAGTTGCACGGCCTTCAGGACAGCCTCCTTTGCGCTCCACACCGCTGTCACCACGGCGTCGCGGTCGGCGTCGGTCGCCTGCTGGACCTGGGCCACCTCGCCGGGGGTGAAGTAGTCGGCGACGAAGCTCCACGCCCGTGGCTCGACCTTCTCCATGTCCGCGCCGAGAGTGACGGTCGTTCCCGCTCCGCGCCGGTCGATGAGGGCGCACAGGGCGTGGCCATCACAGTGGCTGATAGACAGGCTGACGGGCAAGGGCGCGCGGCCCCGGCCGTCGTCCAGCCAGGGTGTCGGGACGCCGGTCGTTTCAGATTGAATGATAAGGTTCGCGGCGGACGGCGCAACTATCTCTTGAGCCAGCCAGGCCTGGAGCAGGGCTTTGGCCGTGGCGCGGCCCAGGAGCCAGTCGCGCCGCCGCTTGGCTATCTTGAGGGCGGCCAGCCGCGCCGCCTCGTCGGCAGCGAGGAGACCGTCGGGCGCGACCCCGGCGGCCAGGTCTGGGTCGTCGGCGGCTGCCGAGACGAGCCACCAGACCTGACGGCCGAGGGTCACGCACGCCACAGGCTGCGGAGGGCACGGGGACGCGGGCGGGGCGCCTTGAGTGGTCAAGTCCGTGCCCTCTGTGGCAGTGGCGTACAGGGTTACAGCGTCACCGGGCCAAACTCGGCGGTGCGGTAGCCGCGCATGTCAACATACAGGTTGCCCGACTCGTCGACCACCTGAGCGTCGAAGGCCTGGCCGCCGTCGCGGACTGTCACGTAGGCGATCAGTCGCTGGCCGTTGGCCTCTTCGGGCTGGCGGTAGGTCGTCACCGACTCGATGGCGGCGGGCAGGGCCATCATGCCCTTGGTCAGAATCTCCCACATGCCTGCCGTCTGGAAGCACAGTTCGATGAGCCGTGGGGCCATGAGCGAGGCGACGCCGTCGGGGGTCGTGTTGGCGGGCAGATTCTCCGCCATCAGACCGACTGAGCGATTCCCCGTTACCTGGACCTTCTCCAGCACCTGGTAGGCCGGGCCGTGGAAGTAGACCTTGTACACGTCGTCGCGTCCGACGGTGCGGCCCTCGCCGGCGGGCGGCGCGTCGACCGTGAAGGTCGGCTTGTCGCCCTCGGCCTGGGTCAGCCGCACGTCCGCGCTGAAGTGCTCGCGCACCTGGGGCGGCAACTCCGGCTTGGGTTGGGTAACCGAGCGGAGGGTCGTGTGGGCGACCAGATCGCCGGCCTGGGGCGCTGTCACCGCGCTCAGGTACAGCGTGCGCGGCTGGTGGCGATGGAACTTGAAGGGGCTGCTGAAGCTAGCGTTCGTGACTGCCGCGACGCGGTAGCCGGGGGCTGCCACGCTCGCCAGCTCAGCGAAGGACTCTGTTCCCATGACGCCGGGCAGGACAGGTACGCCGTCGATCTGGTGGTCGTACAGGAAAGGCTGCGTCTTGGGGTCGAGGGTCGTCTCCGCTGCCAGGCCGCCGTACAGCCTGGCGGCGGTGATCTCGCCTACCATCAGCAGCGGCGGCTGGGTCGCGGCCAGGGCCGTGGCGGTCTTGTTCACGTCCAGGCCACCGGCCGGGGCGTTCTCTTCGAGCCACGCGCCCAGGCGACCGGCGACCACAATCTCGCCGCGTGTGCCGCCGTAGGTCAGCTCGCGGCGGATAGTGGGCACGCCCGACTCGGCGGGGAGCATGTCGACGCCGAGCGCCTCCATGATCGCGGGCACCGAGCCGCGCGAGGCCATCCCGATCTGACCCCAGGCCGTCCAGTCGATGGCGATGCCGCGCGTGTCGGGCCGCCACGTGCGCATGCTGCTGCTGATCTTGCACAGCAGGTCGTTGGCCGAGCTATAGTCGGTCTGGCCGTTGTTGCCGAAGCGACCGGCGACCGAGCTGAAGGACACCGTCGCGCCGATGGGCAGACCCTTCGCCGCCTTGACCAGGCTAAAGAAGCCATCGGCCTTGACGTCGAACACCAGGTCGAACTGCTGTGGCTCCTTATTGGGCAGCGTGCGGTCGATGAGGAGGCCGCCCGCGTGGAGCAGGACGTCGATGCGCCCGTAGCGCGCGCGGATGTCGTCGACGACCTTGCTGACGGCCTCGCCGTCGCGCAGGTCGAGGCTGAAGTAGTGGGCGGTTCCGCCCGCTGCCTCGACGGCCTCGACGGCGCGCAGGGCGGCTTCGTTGCGCTCGATACCCATGATCTGCTTGTCGATCATGGCGGGTGTCGGACGCTCGCCACGGCCCTTGGCCTCGTCGATGAGCTTGCGCTTGAGGGCTTCCTTGTCGGTACGGAACAGGCGCACATTCTCATCGTCGTGGGCGGGGGCGGCCACCAGGTCCAGCAGATAGAACACGCCCTTGCTTGCCAGGGCCAGGTCGGTGACGATGGCGCTGGTGATGCCGCCGGCCGCGCCGGTGACGACGAAGACCGTGTCCTTGTTCAGGTCCATGCCAGGCTGGCCGTCGCGGGCGGGCTTCTCGACCAGGGTGACGGTGTAGCGCTGGCCGTTGTTGTAGCCAACTTCGACGATGCCGGGGTCGGTCAGGGTCTCGGCGATGATCTGGTCGGCTGGCTCGGCGGTCTTGCGGCCGGTCTCGAAGTCGACCACCTTGACTAGGGTGCCCTTGCCGCCTTCACCCAGCATCTTCTCCATACGGTAGGCCTTGGTGAAGCCTGACACCGCGCCGCCAAGGGGCGCGCTCGCGCCTACCTCGCCGTAGCCATGCAGGCCGCCCAGGCGGGTTGCCGACACGAGGAAGGTGTTGGGGCCGTGGACCGAGTCGTACAAGGCGCGCATGGCCGTGTACAGGTTCTTGATGCGCACTCGGTTGGCCTCGCGCCAGCCCGCCAGGTCCATGTCCTCGATGGCGGGTTCCACGTCCAGGGCGGTCAGCCAGTAGACGCCCTGGATAGCGCCTTCCGACAGCCACGCCTTGAGGCGGGTATCCAGAGCCTCGGCCGACAGCGGCTCGTCGATGACGAGGGCCGTCACGTTGCGCTTCTGGAGGCGATTGACCAGCGCCTTGCCGACGCCGCCCTGGTCGAGCATAACTACGACGCGGCTATTCTCGTCCAGGGTCACGCCCGTGGGCTGACACAGGTCGAGGGTGGGCCGTAGCGAGGGCACGGGCACGCGGCGCGGCATCTTGTCCGCATCCTCTAGCGTGCCGATGCTGGTCACGGCCGGCGCTTCGCTGACGACCGACGACGCACGACCGACGACCCGCGGAGCCCTATGGCGCGCGGCCGCCGCAGTCGGTGGTTGGACAGCGGCGGTCGGCTTCCTCTGCCAGGTCAGGGCGCGAGTCGTAGACGAACTGGATGACACTGGCGAGGGTCGGGTAGTCGCGCAGCTTCAGGTCGTCGCGGCGCGGGATATCGAAGGCCCGCGGACGGCGGCAGTCTCGGCCTGCTTGACGGTGTCACACCCAGCCGGCTTCCAGGTCAGCGGTCCAGGTCCAACATTCCGGGCGTAGCCGGTCTTCTCAGCGATGACTTCCAACACCTTCGCCGCGACTGGGGTCAGCCGCCGCCACATTGAGGCGGAGCCCCGCGCGCGGCGGCCGTGGTCGGTGGTTGGACAGCGGCGGTCGGCTGCGCCAGGTCGGGGCGCGAGTCGTAGACGAACTGGATGACACTGGCGAGGGTCGGGTAGTCGCGCAGCTTCAGGTCGTCGCGGCGTGGGATATCGAAGGCCTCGCGGACGGCGGCGAAGGTCTCGGCCTGCTTGACGGTGTCGATGCCCAGGTCGGCTTCCAGGTCGCTGTCCAGGTCCAACATCTCCGGCGGGTAGCCGGTCTTCTCGGCGATAACCTCCAACACCTTCGCCGCGACCGGGTCAGCCGCTTCGCTGACGACCGCCGACGGACGATCGGCGACGGAGGCGGGAGCCTGAGGCGCGGCGGCCGTGGTTGGTGGTTGGACAGCGGCGGTCGGCTGCGCCAGGTCGGGGCGCGACTCGTAGACGAAGCGCACCACCGAACCGAGGGTCGGGTAGTCGCGGAGTCTGACATCGTCGCGGCGCGGGATATCGAAGGCCTCGCGGATAGCCGCGAAGGTCTCCGCCTGCTTCACCGTGTCGATACCCAGATCGGCTTCCAGGTCCAGGTCCAGGTCCAGCATCTCCTGGGGATAGCCGGTCTTCTCGGCCACCACGGCGAGCACCGTTGCCGCGACCGGGTCAGCCGCTTCGCTGACGACCGCCGACGGACGATCGGCGACGGAGGCGGGAGCCTGAGGCGCGATTTGGCCGTGGTCGGTGGCTGGACAGCGGCGGTCGGCTTCGCCAGGTCGGGGCGCGACTCGTAGACGAAGCGCACCACCGAACCGAGGGTCGGGTAGTCGCGGAGCCTGACATCGTCGCGGCGCGGGATATCGAAGGCCTCGCGGATAGCCGCGAAGGTCTCGGCCTGCTTCACCGTGTCGATACCCAGGATCGCCCAGGTCCAGGTCCAGGTCCAGCATCTCCTGGGGATAGCCGGCCTCTCGGCCACCACGGCGAGCACCGTTGCCGCGATCGGGTTTGCCGCTTCGCTGACGACGGAGGCGGGGGCCTGAGGCGCGACGGCCGTGGTCGGTGGTTGGACAGCGGCGGTCGGCTTCGCCAGGTCAGGTCGCGAGTCGTAGACGAACTGGATGACACTGGCGACAGTCGGGAAGTCGCGGAGCTTGATGTCGTCGCGGCGTGGGATGTCGAAGGCCTCGCGGATAGCGGCGAAGTGGTCCCGCCCGCTCGGACCGTGTCGATACCCAGGTCGGCTTCCAGGTCTAGCTCAGGTCGGCTGTCGAGCCGGCCGGGTAGCCGGTCTTCTCGGCGACAACGGCCAGCACCTTCTCGGCGACCGGGTCCGCCGCTTCGCTGATGACGGAGGCGGGGGCCTGAGGCGCGACGGCCGTGGTCGGTGGTTGGACAGCGGCGGTCGCGCCGCCAGGTCAGGTCGCGAGTCGTAGACGAACTGGATGACACTGGCGACGGTCGGGAAGTCGCGGAGCTTGATGTCGTCGCGGCGTGGGATGTCGAAGGCCTCGCGGATAGCGGCGAAGGTCTCGGCCTGCTTGACCGTGTCGATACCCAGGTCGGCTTCCAGGTCTAGCTCAGGGTCGAGCATATCGGCCGGGTAGCCGGTCTTCTCGGCGACAACGGCCAGCACCCTAGCGGCCACGGGGTCCACCGCGGGGGCGGCCGGGGCGGGCGCAGGCATGGGAGCCGCCGGGGGGACCGGCGCTGTGGTCGGCTTGACGGGCGCGGCGGCCACGGGCGGCGGGGCCGCCGGCTCTGCCTTCGGCGCAGGGGCCGGGGCGGGCGGAGGTGTCGCCGCGCGCGCAGCCGGGGCCGGGGCCGGCGCAGGGGAGGATACCGGGGTTGCCGGTCGAGCCACAGGCTCTGGCATGCGCATCGTTGCCGGGTGGGCGGTAAGCGCACTGTCGGGGGTGATGGCGGTGCGCACACGGGGGCCGCTGCCGTACTGCCACAGGCTAGGGGCGGGCGACCGCTGCGGCGCGCCCTGGGCCTTGATGCGCAGGGTACGCTGCACGACCTCGGCCTCGGCGAAGTTGTAGCCACTCAGATCGTCCAGCCAGCGCTGGTACAGAGGCTTGTTGTCGATACGGTCCAGGGCGCCGGGGATGCGGCGGGTCAGGGTCATGGAGATCTGGGAGCCGAAGCCCGCCGCCAGGTGTAGCGCATAGACAACGGGGTAGCGTCCGCCGCGGCTCAGGGTCAGCGCCCCCAGGTCAGGGTCCACTTCCTTGAAGTTGGGCACAGGTGGCACGATGCCGTATTCCAGAATCTTGACGGCGATGACGTCTTCGACGCCGACGCCCATCGGGTGACCCGTGAAGCCCTTGGTGTTCGCCATGATGACCTGGCTGGCGGCGTCGCCAAAGGTGTGGCGCAAGGCAATGATCTCGGCCGACGCGCTACCACCCCGGGCCGGGGTGTAGGTCTCGTGGGACATGAACACGGTCTGCGGGGCCATGGCGCGGCGGTCGAGGCCGAAGCGGCGCTCAGCGGTCAGCACCAGGCGATCCATCACGCCGCCGATGTGGTTCACATCGAGGCGCGTGCCGTGATACGCGCTGTTCTCGGTCATGCCGCTGAGCAACTCGACGATGCCGCGCATGCCGCGCTCGCGCACCGAGTCCTCGCTCTCGACGACCAGGGCGCACGCGCCCATGCCGAGGATCGTGCCGTGGCGGCGGCGGTCGAAGGGCAGGGCGGCCTCTTCGACGCGGTCGTCAGTGGCGGCGGCGCCGGTGGCAAGGAAGCCCGCGCCGACCCACTCCATCAGGTGGTCGCCGGTCACATTGTCGGCGGCGATGACCACTACGCGGCGGCAGCGGCCGGCGCGAATCCAGTCCTCGGCCAGGGCAATGCCCTGGGTGGTGCTGGCGCAGGCCGCGTTGACGTGGGTGTTGGGGCCGCGCGCGCCGATGAACTCGGCGAACTGGCTGTGACCCATGGCCAGGATGCGGAAGATGAAGCGGCGATCGAACTCATAGGGTTCGCGCTCCAGGGTCTCGCGCAACTCACCGATGCGGCGTTCGATTTCGCGCAGGGTGTCGCCGTCGTGAGTGTACAGGCGCAGGTCTTCGAGGGTGGCGAGCTGGTCCTGGCGGTTCTGCCAGACGTGGTAGCGGCTGATGTCCTCGGCGAAGCGGTCGCCGCCGGGGAAGGCGCTGGCGAAGATGATGCCGGTATCGTCACGGAGCGCCTCGGGCAATACCCAGCGCTCGGGCAGGAAGGTGCCCTTGGAGGTCTGGCGGTAGGTCTGGACGAGGGGGATACCGGCCTCATGCAAGGCATCGATGCCCGCTGCCATCGCCAGCTGGGTGGTCGTGTCCAGGGCCTCGACCAGTTTGGCCGGGATACCGTACTCCTCGGTAGGATTGAACGGACCGGGCCGGCCGGCGAGCTTGATAACCTCGTCGGGGTCGGTGATGGTGACGAAGCTGCCGCTGCCGTCTTCAGACTTCATCAGACGGGTGACGCGCTTCTGGAGCATCCGCTTGCGGAAGCGTTCGGGAATCAGGTCGATGAACTGCTCGCCTTGCAGGATACGCAAGGCGTTGTCGGGGTCCATGACCGGCTTCTCGGCGCCCGGCAGGCCGAGGCCTGTACCACTGATGACAACCGACCCGGCCGGCGGAGCCAGCAGGTCGTAGGTTTGCAGCCTGGACGCGGCAGCCGCCGGCGCGCCGCTCGCGCCTTGCAGCGCCTGGGCTAGCAGCCGCGCCAGGGCGTCCGCCGCCTGGCCGTCCAGCGCTGGCACGGGGGCCTGAGCGTCCGCAGGCTGCGGGGCAAGCTCTAACATCTGTCCTCCATTGGACGCGGGCGCGGTGACGGCGGGGGCCGGCGCGGCGACAGGGGTCGCGACGGGCTTGCTCGTGGGGCGCTGAGCGGGGGGCGTCGGAGTCTGCATGGCGTAGCCTGCCGCGTAGAGGCCGGCCAGCGCGTGGTTGAAGGTTTGAATCTCACCCGTCTTGGGATGGTTGGTGAACAGGGATACGACGTCGGGCTTGCCGCTCAGCACGTCGTCGACGAAGCCCTTGAGGGCCTTCTTGGGACCAACCTCGACGAAGGTGCGCACGCCCTCGCGGTACAGGGTCTCCAGACCCTTGACCCACTGGACGGGCGCGGCGATTTGCAGTTCGAGGATGTCCTTGATGCCCTCGACAGTGGTCGGGTACAGCTCGCCGGTGACGTTGGCGACCAGCTGCATCTGCGGCTCGCTGATGCTCAGACGGTCGAGCACCTGGCGCAGGGGCTTGCTGGCCGGGGCAACGATGCGGGTGTGGAAGGCGTGGCTGACGGGCAGCCGCACCGCCTGGTAGCCCTGCTTCTGGAAGATGTCGATGGCCTGCTCGACAGCCTTGCTCTCGCCGCCGACGACCGCCTGGTTCTTGCTGTTGATGTTGGCGGCCACAGCGTAGCCGTCGATGCTCTGGAGGGTCGCCTCAATGACGTCGATGGGGGCCATGACGGCCGCCATCCAGCCGTTGTCGCCCATGCTGACCTTAGTCATCTCCGCGCCGCGCGCCGCCGAGGCCTCGAGGGCGTGGGCGAAGGGCATGATACCCGCTGCCGTAAGCGCCGCGTACTCGCCCAGGGAGTGACCCATGACCATATCGGGCTTGAAGCCGTACTCGGCCAGGAGGGCTGCCAGGGCGGCGTCCATCGTCAACATGGCGGGCTGAGTGATGGCCGTCTGCATCAGGTCGATTTCGGCCTGCTGGACAGCGCCCTTGTCCTTGGCGTCGATGAAGATGTAGCTGGTCAGCGGGCGGCCCAGGATGGGCGTCATGACCTTATCGGCCTCGTCGAAGATGGCCTTGACAACCGGCTCGCGCTCAGCGAGGGCGCGGCCCATGTTGGCGTACTGGCTGCCCTGGCCTGGGAACAGGAAGGCGATCTTGCCGGGCCTGGGACCGCTGCCACGGAACACGCCCTGGGCTTGCAGGGCCTTCCACGCCGCAGGGTTGTCGAAGCCGGCCGCCTTGCGCGCCTTCTGGACGCGATCCAGCAGCTCGTCGTGGTCCCCGAAGTCGATGACCAGGCGCTCCGGCGCGCTCACCTCGGCCGGGTCGGGCGTCGCTACTGGCGGCGTCCAGCCGCCTTCGACGCGCCGCCACACGTTGTCGAGCTTGTCCTTCAGGTCGGCCGGGGTCTTGGCCCCGATGGCGAGGAGGCCGCGCAGGGGCAGCTTGGACGTGGGTGTTGCACCGCCGTTGGAGGAGGCGCTAGCCGTCGGGATAGTGACGTGCGGCGTCGGCCGCTCGACCAGCTCGCGGGTGGTCACGGCGGGGGGCACGTGGGCAACGGCGAAAGTCTTGGCGGCCTGGGTCAGGCTGCCGGGGATGTGCTCTTCCAGCACGACGTGGAAGTTGGTGCCACCGAAGCCGTAGGCGCTAACGCCCATGCGGCGTGGGAAGGTCTTGGGCTGTGCCCACTCGCGCGCCTCGGTATTGAGATAGAAGGGTGTGGCGCTGAAGTCAATGTTGGGATTCGGGCGCTCGGCGTTTAGGGTGGGCGGCAGCGTCTTGTGATGGATCGCCATGATGGCCTTGAGCATGCCTGCCGCGCCCGCGCCCGCCTTCAGGTGGCCGATGTTGCTCTTGGCTGAGCCGAGGCCGATGCTACCCCGCGGGGCCGCGCCGAAAATCTTGGCGAGACTCTCGACCTCGACCACGTCTCCGACCTTGGTACTCGTGCCGTGGGCTTCGACTAGGGTGGCGGTGGCCGGGTCCAGACCGGCGATGTCCCAGGCGCGCTGGGTGGCGAGCTGCTGGCCGACGGGATTGGGGGCCGTGATGCCCTTGCCCTTGCCATCGCTCGCCCCGCCGGCGCCACGAATGACCGCGTAAATCTTGTCACCGTCGCGTTCGGCGTCGACCAGGCGCTTCAGCAGGAAGGCGGCTGAGCCTTCGCCCATGACGAAGCCGTCGGCCCCGTCGCCAAAGGGGCGAGTGCCGGTCGCGCTCAACGCGCCGATCTTGCAGAATTTGACGAAGGTGGAGGGGCCCATGTTGCGGTCAATACCGCCGGTGAAGACGGCGTCGCACTGGCCGTCAACCAGCAGGTCGATGGCGGCCTCAAGGGCGGCCAGGGTGCTGGCGCAGGCGGCGTCGGTAATAAAGGAGGCGCCTCGGAGGTTGAACACGTTGGCAATGCGGCCCGCCATGATGTTGGGTAGCTCGCCGGGCATGGTGTCTTCGGTGATCAAGGGGTGACGGCGGCCCACTTCCTCTTGCCAGTTCTGTAGGATGACGCGCTGCATGTCGCTGGGGAGTTCATTGAACTCGCCGACCGCCTCCAGGGCGCGGGCGAACTCGGGGAAGGCGATGCGTTCATGGGTGATATAGTGCATTTCGCCACCCATCGCCGTGCCCATGACCACAGCGGTGCGCTCGGTGTCCAGCGGGCGGTTGGGGTAGCCGTAGTCGGCCAGCGCCTCGCCGACGATGGTCACGCCCCACTGTTGCCCCTGGTCCATGGCGTCGGCGACGCGGGGCGGGATGCGATAGCTCTTCCAGTCGAACTGGAAGTCGCGTACCCAACCGCCGATCTTGCTATAGGTCTTGTCGGGGGCCGACGGGTCCGGATCGTAATAGTTGGCGATGCTCCAGCGATTCGCTGGCACCTCAGTGATGCTATAGCGCTTGTCGCGGATGTTCTTCCAGAAAGCGGGTGCATTGGGCGCATCGGGTAGCATCGCTCCAATGGCAACGACCGCGACAGCACGTTCTGCAGTTGAATCCATGATGGCTCCTCGTCGAATGACAGTAGTCAGAAGCCAGCTGTCAGTAGCCAGGAGTCAGATGCGGTCTGACTACTGACTACTGAATCACTGACTACTGGCGTTTACGCCTGCGCCGGGAAGGCTTCGTTGAGCTTGCCGGCGACGAAGTTCATATCGTCGATGAGGCCTTCCTGCGCCTGGTAGATGGCGGGCAGGTTGAGGCTCATTGCCAGGTTCGGATCCGTCTGGCCGGCGCCAATCGCCCAGCGCAGCCCTTCGGTAGCTACCTTGAGGGCGGCCTCGCGGGCGTGGATACGCGCCATCGCCATCTCTGCCTCCTGGTCCAGGTTGATAGCCCGCGTGGGCTTGTCGAGGGCACGCTCGGAGAAGACGGCGGCTGTCTCAGCGTAGGCGATCAATTCGCCGAGGCGGAAGAGAATGTGCTGGTTGCGAGTCAGGCGGTCGATGCGGGCGCGCTCCAACACGGTCGCCAGGGCGCGCATCGCCAGGGCGGCCGTGTGTGCGCCGCTCTTGGGGTTCGCCTGGCTAATCTTGTCGAGCTTGTCGGCCCAGTCATTGTAGTAGGCGCCGCGGGTCTTGAGGTGGAACTGCCAGCGGTCGCGCGCGATGGTCCACTCCATGATTTCCGAGGTTCCCTCGTAGATGCAAGTGATGCGAACGTCGCGCTTGATCTTCTCGACCATGTACTCCTTGGTGTAGCCGTAGCCGCCGTGGCCCTGGATGGCATCTTCGGCGGCCTTGTTGCCGGCCTCGGTCGCCATGTACTTGGCGACGGCGCCCTCTGTCTGCTGCTCCGGATCGCCCTCGTCGATGCGCTCGGCTACCCACTCGATGTAGGCGCGGGACGCCTCGAGACGAGCGGCGTTGGCGACGATGAGCTTGTGGGTGTAGCCCTGCTTCTGGGACAGGGGGCCGCCACCCTGGATGCGTTCCTGAGAGTAGGGGATGGTGCGCTTGAGCGCGGCCCACCCGCCGCCCAGGCCGAAGGCAGCGACCATCAGGCGGGTGTAGCCGAAGACCGCCTGCGCCTGGGCCAGGCCCTGGCCCTCGACCTCACCCACCAGACGATCGGCCGGCACATACACGTCTTCCAGGAAGAGGGCGGCCGTGTTGCTGGCGCGAATGCCGTGCTTGTCTTCGGGCTTGCCCTTGGTAAAGCCCTGCTCGTCGTCGTGCAGGACGAACCAGGTCGGGCCGCCAGGGGCGTTGGCAAGGATGGTATAGAGCTTGGCGACGCCACCGTTACTGATCCACTGCTTACGGCCACTGATCTTGTAGCCGCTGATGTGACCGTTCTCCTGAATGGGGACGGCCCTGGTAGTCAGCGAGCCGAGGTCGCTACCAGCTTGAGGCTCGGTCGCGCCGTAGGCGACGAGGAGACCTTCCTCCGCGATGCGACCCATCCAGCGCGCCTTCTGCTCCTCTGTCGCGCCTACCACGATGGGGTCAGTCCCCAGGAAGGTGGCGAGGACGCCTGTGGCGACACCGAGGTCGATGGAGGCCATAACTTCGGAGATGCGATAGATGTCATACGCGCCGCCGCCGAAGCCGCCATACTCCTCAGGGATAAACATGAGGTGAAGGCCGATTTGTTGCGGGTCGTAGAGGTCCTCAAGGACTTTGGTGGGGAATTCGTCGTTGTGGTCCAACTCGCGGAGGTACTCGTCAGTGAGCACGCGCTCGGCGTATTCGCGGAGCGTGCCGAGGACCATATCCAGGGTATCAGCATCCAGGCCAGCCATTGTCTCCCTCCTTACGAACGCAGGCACACAGGCCTGCTAACGGGCAGTGCAAGTCTGCACGACATGATAACCCAACGCTGCGATGAGTGCAGGGAAGATACGACCATATTAGAGAAAGAACTCACCACAAACCCTTGCGATGCCGCACGCCCCACGCCGCGCGGCCGCGCGAAAGGCAGCCGCTAGCCCTGGCCGGCCGCCAGGGCAGGCGTGAGAATAATGAGCGCCTGGCCGAGGATGTACGTCGTCCAGATCACATCCTGAACGTAGGGCCAGTGTCGCTTGCGGAACTCGTGGTTGCCGAGGATGAGATCGGACGCCAGGAAGAGGATGCCGCCCAGGGCGGGTAGGAGGAAACGGGGGTCCTGGACGGCGAGGCCCGCCGCTGCCCCGGCCATGATGCCGATGAGGCCGGCGTAGACCAGGGCCGCATAGTTGAGGGTTGGCGGCATGTGAGGCGAGCGTACGGCCAGCCACCATAGAGCGGTGACGACTGCGAGGTACACCAGCCATACCCATTGCTGCGTGAGCGGGTTACGTAGACCCAACACGGCCGCTGCCTGGATGAAGCCAGCGATGTAGGCCAGGTGGCCGAGGCCGAAGGCGAGGATGCCGAAGATGAGACGATTGGGGGTCGGGATGAGGTGGGCCATGATGAGGTCGCCTAGCAGCCCCAGGGCCATGCCCACCGCCATCCAGCCGGCGACATCCTGAACGGCGGTTCCTCGCAGCAGGCCGAGCCACACGTACAGGGCGGCGGCGACGAGGAGGATGGAGGTCGCCATGCGATAGGGGCGCGGAATGCGCCGTGTGGGGTCGTGGCGCGGGCCGCGCACGAAACCGACGGCAAGGATGACAGGCACGGCTAGTACGGCCAGGAATAGGATCACGATGAGGCTGTTCTGCATGCGGCAGCCATGCTCTCGCACTCCAGGAGGAACGGCGCTAGGGGCGCGGTTTCCGCCACGCGCCGGGCGGGGGGCGGGGCGGGGCTGTGCGGCGGTTCAGCGGGCGCACGGGCGGCAGGCGGTCGGCTCAGGTAGTCGCGGGTGATGCGGTACCCCGCCTCGATCATGGCGGCCGACTGGCTGAGGTCGCGAATCGGGTGATCCTGAAACGCCGCGATGATGACGTGTTGCAAAGCGTGACGTGAGGCATCTGGGCCACGTCGACCAGGTCGTCCAGCAATTGCTGATACATCAGAGTGAAAATCGCCTGCTGGGTGATCGGGATGATGCCGCGCGCGGGGTCATCCATCGCGCCGCTGTCGCCGAGGTTGATGGCGTAGACGGTGGTTGCCCCCTGGCCGACGGCGACCGAAATGGGCACGTTGGCGACGACACCGCCGTCGACGTACTGATAGCCGTTGTACTCGACCGGCGGAAAGATGGGCGGGATGGCCGCGCTGGCGAGCACGGCTTTCACCAGGTTGGCTTTAGGGTCTTCGCCGAACAGGTAGAGGGTTGATGTGTTCAGGTTGGCGGTGGTGATGTAGAGGCGAATCTGGGTGATGTCGCCAAAGGTGTTGACGCCCGGTGGGAGGTTCGCCTCGATGAAACGGCGCAGGCCGTCATTGGGGTAGAGGCTATCCTGGCGGGTGAGGAATCGCCGGGCCATGCTAAACCAGTTGCCGGGGAAGATATCACCCGATGGAGCGTGAATCCATTGTGCGGCCAGCCGCTGGACGCCGGCGGCGGTGGGGTTGGTCGCGAAGCCCGCCGCGTTGATGGCGCCGGCCGACGTGCCGACGATCATGTCGGCATGAATGCCCGCTTCGACCAACGCCTGAAGCGCCCCGACTTCCAGCGCGCCGCGCGCCCCGCCGCCGCTGAGGACGAAGGCGATCATGGTTGCGCGATTCCAGCCTGCGCCAGGAGCCGCTGGGCGGCGCGGAGCATCGGGGCGTCGACCATCCGGCCGTCGAAGGCGAAGACGCCCGCGCCGAGAGCCTGGTGGGTGTGGTAGGCGGCGAGGAGGCGCTGGGCGGCGGCGACTGCCTCGGGGCTGGGCGTGAAGGCGGCGACGATGACCGGCACGTGGCGCGGGTGGATGGCGAGCTTGCCGCTGTAGCCCATGTCGGCAGCGCGGCGGGCGTCGGCGTCCAGGCCTGCCAGGTCGCCCAGGTCGGTCCACGGCGTATCAAGGGCTTGCAGGCCATAGGCGGCGGCGGCGATGACGACCGCGCTGCGAGCGTGGAACACCTCCCAGCCGTCCCTGGACCGGGTCGCGCCGATGTCGCCCGCCAGGTCTTCCGCGCCGAAGGCGAGGGCGTCCAGGCGCAGGTCGGCCTGGGCGATGTCTTCGAGGCGCAGGATGCCCCGCGCTGTCTCGACAATGGCGATGAGGCGGAGGCTGCGGGTGGGCCAGCCGTGGTCGGCCTCGGCCTGGCTCAGCAGGTCACACACCCAGCGTACGTTGTCGCCGCTCTCGACCTTCGGCAAGACGTAGCCGTCGGGGCGGGCGTGGACCGTGGCAGCCACGTCGGCCTCCATCAGGCCAGAACTGACGCTGTTGAGCCGTACCAGCCGCTCGCTGGTCCCGAAGTCTACTGACGCCAGGGCTGCCACGACGGTGGCGCGGGCGGCCTCCTTGCGGCTGGCGGCCACACCGTCCTCCAGGTCCATGATGATGCTGTCAACGCCGAGGGCCGCGCCTTTGGCGATCTTGCGCGAATCGTCACCCGGCATGAACAGCAACGCGCGACGGGGGTGGCTCATAGGGGGGCCTCCGGGGGGCGTCTCAGGAACAGGACAATGCGCTCGACCTCGATGACGACCGCGCCGTCCTGGTTGCGTCCCAGGTGCTTGAGGCGGACGACGCCCCGATCGGGCTGGCTGCGCGACTCGCGCTTATCTAGAACTTCTGTTTCGACGTATAGTGTGTCGCCATGAAAGAGGGGGTGGGGATGAACGACACGCTCGTAGGCGAGGTTGGCGACAATGGTGCCCTCGGTCAGCTCGGCGACGGTGAGGCCGACGACCAGGCCGAGGGTGAAGATGCCATTGACGATGCGGCGGCCAAACTGGGTGCGGCTGGCGAAGTCTTCGTTGAGGTGCAGCGGCTGTGTGTTCATGGTCAGCGCGCTGAACAGCACGTTGTCCATTTCGGTGAGGGTGCGGCCCTGGCCGTGGCGGAAGCGATCGCCGACGTTTAACTCATCGAAGTATTTGCCGGGCATGGGGAACTCCTGGGGCGGGATGCGTGTTTCGTGTCACACACCCCGCACCCCGCACCACGCATCATGCATCACGTTTCAGCGACAGTCTGGCGGCGGGCAGCGTACTCATCCAGGTAGCCCTTGTCGTCGATGTGCGCCAGCTGTGGGTTGAACAGGTTGACGCCGCACCAGACCACCGTAAGCAGGCCTAGCGCGACGACGACGATGCCCGCGTCAACGCCGCGCGCCGTCAGCACGCCGACCACGACCGTCGCGAGCGGCCGCACACCCCAGGCGATGACACGCCGCACGGCGAAGACACGCCCTTGCATCTCACGGGGGGTATGGGTCTGCCAGATGGCCTGCGAGTGGGAATTCATCACGGGTTCGAGCATCACCCAGGCGAACAGGACGGCGGCCGATACCCACACCCAAGCTGACCATCCGTACAGCATTTGAAGCGCGCCCGCGACAAGAATGGGCACAAGGACACCGTAGATACGCTTCCGCCGTAGCCCGCCCCAGGTGGGGATAAGCACGCCGCCGACGATGCCGCCGAGGCCGGCCGCTGCCTCGTTGATCGCCAACGCGCCGGCGAATTCCAGGCCCAGCGTCGAGGCGCTGGCTCCCTGTTGGTAACGCACGATGGCCGGCTGGAGCACCGTCAGGGCCGTCACACCAGCGTTGTACACGGCGAAGGTCGCCAGCAGCCAGATAATGGGGCGACGGTCCCAGACGAAGCGTGCGCCGGTCCGTATATCGGCCAGATAGGCGCGCGGCCCGCCTGCGGCTGTGTGGGCCTCGGCGGGTCTAGGCGATGGGATGCGCAGGAACGCCAGGGTCAGCGCGGCCAGGACGAAGCTTGCCACGTCTACTAACAATGCGCCGATAATACCCGTCGGCAGCGCCAGCAGGATGGCCGCCAGGGCGGGCGGGACAACCGCCGCGAGCGAAAACACCGTCTGCATCATGCCGTTGGCGCGACCCAACTGCTTCTCGGGCACGAGCATGGCGTAGGAGGTCTCAAAGGCCGCTGAGTGGAACGCGCCTAGCAGGAGATAGACAAACTGGAAGGCGACCAGCAACGGGAAGCTGAGCTGGTTGGTGGCGAGAAGAGCGATGGGAACGAGCGAGACGCAGCCGCTGAGGCTATCGGCGACCAGCATGATGCGCCGGCGGTCGTGGCGGTCGACGAAGGCGCCGATGATTGGGGCCAGAAAGACCGTTGGGATCGAGGTCACCAGGCCGATGAAGGCGAGGCGCGCGCCAAGCTCCTCCTGGCTCGCGGAATGCTCCGTGAGCCAGACGATGAGCGCGAACCAGGCGACCGCGGTTCCGATAATCGAGACGGACTGGGTTGCCCACAGAATGAGAAAGGTTCGATACCCGTTGGCGGGTGGTTGATACTCCTGAGTCGTCACCGAGGCCTCGCGGAGCGGTGGGCGGGTAGATGCGCTTAGGCGAAGGAGCCGGGTCTCACCGCCGCGTCCGGTGCGACGGTGGCACCCGGCGCAAGGGTTTGGTTGGGGGCAATGCTGGCCCGCTTGCCTACCACGACGAGGACGGGGTCCTGGTCGGCGGCTACGCGCGCATCGTTGAGGCGGCTCTCGCCAACCTGCGCGCCCGTACCGATATTGACCTGCTTGTCGATGATAGCGTATTCAACAATCGCGCCCGCCCCGATGTAGGTATCGGTCAGGATGATGGACTGACGGACGACCGCGCCCGGTTCGACGACTACACCCGGCGACAGGATCGAGTACTCGACATCACCGCTGATCTGGCAGCCATTGGCGACCAGGCTGTGATGGATGCGCGCACCTGGCTCTGACTTGACTGGCGGTCGCTCTTCGCTGCGTGTGTGAATGACCCACTCCGGGTCGTACAGATCCAAGGGTGGGTTGCTGCCGAGGAAGGCCATCTGGACACCCCAGTACGCCTCCAGGGTTCCTACGTCGACAAAGTAGCCCAAGAAGGGATGGGCGTAGATGTTGGCTTCCTCGACCAGGTTGGGGAAGACGTCGGCGCCGAAACTATAGGGGCGCTGTCCATCCTTACCCTGGAGAATCTCCCAGAGGGTATCGCGGTTGAAGAGGTAGACACCCATGGAGGCGACTGTACCACGGGACTCGCTAGGCTTCTCCCAGAACTGGGTGACGCGGTTGTCGCGCCCCACGCTGACGATGCCGTAGCGGCTCGCTTCGGCGGCCGGTACGTTGGTCACGGCCAGGGTGACGTCGGCGCGCTTCTCCTGGTGCTCTCGAATCATGTCGCGGTAGTCCATCTTGTAGACGTGATCGCCCATCAAGATGAGGTAGAAATCCGCCTTGGTGTCGAAGAAGCGCCAGTTGTGATAGACGGCGTCGGCCGGGCCACGATGCCATTCCTTTGCATCGCGGCCGAGGTAGGGCTGGAGCAACTGGATGCCGCCGCTCTGTCGGTCCAGATCCCACGGGCGACCGATGCCGATGTGCTCGTTGAGGGAGTGGGGGCGATACTGGGTCAGCACGGCAACGTTGAAGATGCCTGAGTTGACGAGATTGGACAGGGTAAAGTCGATAAGGCGATACTTACCCGCAAAGGGTACGGCGGCTTCGGTGCGATGATCCGAGAGGATGCCGAGGCGGGTGGCGGGGCCGCCCGCCAGGACGATGGCCTGAACGCTAGGCATGGGTTCCCTCCAGAGCGCATCTGCCCCCCAACGGTGGCAGAGTTACGATGACTTTACCACAAGGCTCGACAAACGTCAAAGGCGTGGGCCGCTACCACCACACGTCAACGCGCACGGCATGGTGGTCCGACAGGTGTCGCTTCTTGCCGTTGACCAGCTCTACGCGCTCATCGAACAACACCTGGGCCTGGACATTCACTGCTTGCTGATGGGGCGGGCGCACGAAGGCGAAGTCGATGGGTAGGGCGAAATGGGCCGGCGCCAGGCGTGGCGGGCGGAAGGTGGGTTCCTGGCGGCTCGCCAGGGGGTCGATCACGCCGGCGGCTCGGACGAAGTCCTCGTAGATCCAGCAGCCACGCGGGAAGTTGAAGTCGCCGACGATGAAGACCAGGGCGCTTGGGTCAAGGCCCTGCACGATGTCGGCCAGTTGCTGGGCCTGGCGGTGCTCGATGGCGGCGTAACGGTTTGCGGGTGACCAATTGCCGTCGTAGTTGGCGTTGAGGTGTGTATTCACGATAATAGTCGGCGTGGTTTGCCCTGCAAGCTGGGTCACTAACGCGCCCTTGTATAATGCCCAGTCCGTCAGCGCCGGTCCAATCCGCAGGCGGCGGGTGCGGAACGGCTCGAAGGCGAAGTTGTCGAGCGGGTGACGCGACAGGGTAAGCAGACCGCCTTTAGGCGCGTAGAGGTGCGGTTCGAAGGCGGCATGGGGCAGGGCATGGAACTCGCGCCGGAGCAGACGATTGTAGTAGCTGAGCTGCACTTCCTGGAAGCACACCACATCCAGGTCGGTGGCATTCAGGTGTTGTGCCAGAGTGCGCATACGCGCATTCGTGTGATGGGTTGGAACCCCAAAGGTGTTCATGGTCAGCGCGTGGAATGTCTGGGCGGCGGGCGAAGCGCTCCTCTCGACGGAGGGCTGCGCCGTCGGTGCCTGGCTTGGTGACTCTGTCATGGCCTGATACTCCTCAAGGAGGCGTGGTGCCGACTCGCGATCAATGGCTGCGTCTGGGTCTCTGGGGCCTGCTGCTCACCACGGCCAACGCCAACCGTGTCGCTCACGGGTTACCGACGACGTGGGTTCCCCATACGCTGGGCAACACGCTGGGGCTGGCGCTGCCCGAACTCGTCGATGCCGTCGATGCCGCGCTAGGTCGCCTGGCGCCCGGCTCCCCGTCACTGCTGGCGCTGCGCGCCGCCGTGCAGGAGGTGACGAGCGAGCCGCGAGGGTGGGCGCGTACCATGGCCCCTGTTACCCTGGCCTACATCGTTTCCCACCCGCGCTTCAACATCTATCGCGGCGAGCTGGGCGCGCTACGCTGCCTGGGCTTTGGCCTGGACAGCATTCCCCACAGTCTGACAGCGGCGGCGCTGACAACGCTCGTGTACGACGGACTGACCGCGCTGCACACCCACACGCCGGGTGAGGCGGCCATCGCCCCCCTGGTCGAGGTCGGGTATCGCCAACGTGTCGGCCTGGCCGCGCTCATCCTGGTGGGGCTGACGACCTTCTACGAGTACAGCGAGTACAGCATTCACCAGGCGGAACTGCGGGCCACTGGCGGCGACGAGTCCCGGATCAACATGATGTGGGACGCCGAGGACACCGCGAAGGACGTGGCATCGAATGGGCTAGGCTGGCTGGCCGCGACCCTCGTCCATCTCACCCGTACCCGTCGCGTCGTGACGATGCCTGGCCCCGTTTCCGCCTAAGTGTACACCTGTTGAGGTCAACCGGCGTAGCGCCTATACTCTTGCTATGAGCGACGAGACGAAATTTCGGCCCGAGGATGCAGTACGCGCCCTGTTTGGCCTGGGGCGTGGCGGAATGCAGCGGCGACGGCCTGTCGTGGCCGACTTGCCGCCGCTGGAACGCGCCCTGCGCGAGTACCAGTCAGCGCGGCTGCGGCGCACCCACGCGGATCTCGTCGCCAGCCCAGAATATGGCCCCGCGACCGAGTTCTTTCTCAACGACATCTACGCGCCGAAGGACTTTTCCAGACGGGACGCCGACCTGCTGTCGATGCACGACTTCCTGAGTAGGATTCTGCCGCCACAGGCCATCCGCGTGCTGACCCACGCGGTCGAGGTCAGCGATCTGACGAATCACCTTGAAAGAGAAATGGTCACGAACCTTGAAGGGATGGGCGTAGGCGACAGCGTCACATCCGATGAATATGCCGCTGCCTATCGAATGGGCGACTATCAGCAGCGCGTCAGGCAGATTGACCTGATTCTCGCGGTCGGGCGCGATCTGAGTCGGCTGACCCGTCTCCCTCTCATCGGCACGACGCTGCGAGCGGCCCGGGGGCCGGCTCACCGCCTCGGCTGGGCCGACCTGCAAGATTTTCTGGAACGTGGCTTCGGCGCGTGGAAAGTCATGAAGGACCCCGAACGCTTCCTTCAAATTATCGAGGCCCGCGAGAAGGCCATCAACGATACTTTTTTCCAACGCACCGAGACGCCTCCGCCCGTCGCCAGCCTGTAGTGGCGACTTGACGCTCAGGATATGGGCCGCCCCGTCCGCGGCCTGTACCAGGACGCCTACGCCTGACCAGCGTGGGCGTCCGTCATGCAGGCGGCGCCACGCTGTGCGCCCCTCGTTCTAGCGGACTAGCCCATCGCCATGCGGCCGACCGCTAACGCCATCCTTCCATCAGCGAGGCTCGGCTGCATGAGCATGCTTGTTGCCTCATGCGGCTTGCTCCGCGACGCCTAACTCTTCTGGCAGCCGACGCAGGATAAGTATGCAACCCGTGGCAATGACGCCCAGGATGAGGCTGAGGATGATGATGCCGTTGACGCCGTCCCAGTCAGCGAAGCGGCCGCCGGCTGCTGCGCCGATGGATTGCCCCAACGCCAGCAGCACCGAGTACAGGCCCATGATCGCGCCGCGCTCCTTGGGGAAGCGCGCGGAGATGTCAGCCAGATAGCCCAACGCGGCCGGGGTGAAGCCGCTTTGCAGGAAGAGGCCCGCGAGCAACGCCACGATGGCGGGCAGTACCCACGGGCTGTCGAAGTCAGGCCCGTTGTTGACGCCCCACGCGGCGGCCGCCGTCAGGAACAGGCCGCCGCTCGCCCACAGCATGGCTGTGACGCGCGGCACGTGGCCGAACCGAAAGCCCCAGATGAGGATGCCGCCCGCGAAGGCGAGAATGAGAGCGGCCAGCATACCGCCGATGGCGCGCCCGGAGAAGCCTCCCATCAGATTTTGGTCGGAGCCAGTGTCCGCACCGCTCATGAGGAACGGCAGAAGGTTGAGCCAAACACCCAGGATGGCGTTCACGGCCAGCCAGGCCGGGGCAAAGCTGAGCAGGTGCGGGTCGCGGAAGAGGCGCACGTAGTCACTCAGGCGGCTGTTGTGGCCGTCGTGGCGAGCCGCCTCCTTGACCGCCGCGACGCCCCACAGGAAGATGAGCAGGCTGACGCCGTATACCAGGGCGTCCAGGGCGAAGCCCGCCCGACCGAAGTGGTCCCATAGCAGTCCGCCGACAATCCCGCCCAACGCGAGACCGCCGATGGTCACGATCTCAAACAGCGAGACAACGCGCGCTCGCAGCCGGGGCGAGTGGTCCGAGGCGTCGGAGATGTAGCTGAGGGTCGAGGGGACGGAACTGGCGGTGGATAGACCCTCCAGCAGGCGGGTGAACAGCAAGAGCGGAATACTGGCCGTGATGGCCGTGATCAGCACGGCGACGCCCCCGAAGACGGGGCCGAGCAGCATGAACGGCTTGCGGCCATAGCGATCGGTCCACGCACCGAACAGGGGCGAGGCGAGCAGCTCCGTGATGTAGAAAGCCGCGCCAAAGATGCCGACAACCGTCGCTGTGACGCCCAGGCTCTTGAGGTACAGCCCTACCATCAGGCCCATCGCGCCGGAGGCCATGCGTAGCACGAGCACGGCGACGAGCACCGAGATCAGGGAGCGGTCCATGCGGGCGTCGCGCCCGGCGTGCCTCGCAGCGGCCGTGGTCGGAGCGTGCATAGGGTCACATCAGACCTGTTTGCATCTCACAGATCCGCACAGGTCTTCACTTTCAGAGTTCTGCACTTGGCCATGTCGATAACCTGCCACCATGTCTTGCGCGCCCAGTCCGGCCAGCCTGGCCCCGGCAGTGCCGGCGGGAATGACTTGGCCCCTGGCTGGTCCCAGGTGTTGCTCCAGCCACTGCCATCCCAGAGCAGGTCGGCGCCTGGCAGCCCGGCCTCGGTGACGCTTGGTGCGGGGCGCCGGCCGTTGGCGCTCATGCGGTTGCCGTAGATGGTATTGTTCTCCGGTGTGGGGTCCACATCGAAGGTCTTGCTGGGTGGCAGTACCATGTCGAGGCTGATAACGCCGATGCCGGTCGAGTCGTTATTGCGAATCTCGTTGCCCGTCACTTCAGTGTGGTCGGCGGCCATGATGAGAATGCCCGTTCCTGACGGGACTTTGCTCACGATGGCGGCCGGGTCAGCGAAGTTGACATGGTTGTTGGCGATCACCCGATTACCCACCAGCCGCGTGTGGTGGCCGAACTTCGATGGATTGTTGGGCAGCAAGAAGACCAGGATGCCACCCGCGTTGTCGTGGACGAAGTTATTGCGTACCACGGCGTTGACCGAGTTCTCGATCTCGATACCCGTCACGTTGCGCGTCGCCTCGTTGTCCTGGACGATGATGTTGCGGGACTGACCGACGTAGATGCCCGCGTCGCGCACACCCGTGACCTTGACTCGCTCGACCAGGACGCCGTCGACCTCCACCGGGTAGACGCCGTACAGGCCGGTGTTGTCTACATTAAGGTCGCGCAGGGTAGCGTTCATCGCGCCGTGGACGACGACGCCATTGCCTGTGTAGTTGCGGATGTCGAGGCCTTCGACGGTGAACTGGTTACCCGACGCCAAAATGCCATCGGCCAGCTGGCCCTCGCCGTCGAGGATAGGCCGCAGCCCGTCCATCGCCTCGCCCCGGAGGGTGATGTCGTCCATGTCCACCGTGATCGCCTGGTGGTAGGTACCGGGTGGGATGACGATGGTATCGCCGGGCGCCGCCTGATCGACCACGGCCTGGATGTCGCCGCCCGGCGCGACGCGCAGCCTGCGGGGGGGCTGGGGTGTCGGCGTGTCGACGGCGGCGGCGGCTGCCACTGGCACGGCGGGCGGTCGCGGCAGGCGCGGTACGACCGCCTGGCCCGACGGTACCCGGCTGGGAATATCGGGCAGGTGGCTCTCGTCGGTGAGGGCATTCAGAAAGGCGATGAGGTCGGACTTCTCCTGGGCGGTCAGGCTGAAGGGGCGAATCTTGTCGTCGAGGTTGGGCAGGTTCATGCCCACGCCCTTGCCGCCACCGTG
>JAHCIE010000079.1 GCA_026129385.1 Anaerolineae bacterium | reverse complement strand
TACCGCGAGCGGAGCGGCGACGGCGTGGATTACTTCGGCTTCACCACCGACACCTTCGCCAACGTCGCCGCCTATCGGCTAGACCAGCCGACCCCCGGCCCCTGGACGCTCAGCCTGGAAGCCGCGCCCGACGCCCCTCCCACGACCTACGGCGTCTACGCCGAGCTGGACGGCGAGCCGCGCCTGGCCGTGACCACCGACGCCCGCGTCTACCCGCCCGGCGCGCCCATCCACCTGACGGCGACCCTCGCGCCCGCCAGTCTGGCCCAGGGCGCGACTGTCACCGCCGATCTGTACGCTGGCGGGCAGGTGGCGACATCGGTCACGCTGCGCGACGACGGGAGCGGCGCGGATGACACGGCGGGCGATGGGGTGTATCATGCAAGCATCGCCGCGCCCCGCGCCGCCGAGGTCTACCCGATCCTCGTCACCGCGCGGGGCGCGAACGGGGCCTTCGAGCGCGGCGCGTCGGCGGTAGTGGCCGTGCGCTCCGACCGCGCCCGCCTGGCGGGGCCAGCGACGGTGCGAGCCGCCTCCGACGGCGTGGTGGTCGATGTGCCGGTCGAGGTGCGGAGCGCGGGGCCATTCGCCGTGGCCGTCCGCGCCCAGGCCCACCCCCAACCCCCGCCGGCGGGGGCAGGGGGCGAGGCGCGGGCCGTGCAGCCGCTAGCATTGTCGCCGGGGCTGCGCACGGTGTCCGTGCCGCTACGCGGGGTCAGCAGCGATGCCGTCGTGACGGGCGTGACCCTGTACGACGCCACCACGGCGCTGATACCCATGCAGGACAGTCCATGATTTTCGCAGACGACGGACGAAGGACGAACGACCAATGGATTGGCCCGCTCTGAAGTCTATCCGTTGGTCCCTGGTCCTTCATCATTGGTCTATCACAAGGAGCCGGGCATGAGCTTCGGGCTGGACGGAAAAGTTGCGATTGTGACCGGGGCGTCGCGGGGCATCGGGCAGGCCATCGCCGAGGCCTACGCCCGCGAGGGGGCGAAGGTGGTGGTGGCGAGCCGTGACCTGGCGCGGGTGGCGCCGGTCGCCGAGGCCATCCAGGCGGCGGGCGGCGATGCCCTCGCCGTGGCGTGCCACACGGGCGACGAGGCCCAGGTCAAGGCCCTCGTCCAGGCCGCGCTGGACACCTATGGCCGTGTCGACATCGCCGTCAACAACGCGGGCACGAACCCCTACTTCGGCCCCACCCTATTCGCCGACGACGGCATCTGGTCGAAGACGCTGGACACCAACGTGCTAGGCTACATGCGGGTCATCCGCGCCGCCGTACCCGCCCTCCAGCAGGTCGGCGGCGGCAAGATCATCAACCTCGCATCCACGGCGGGCATCAATCCTATGCCCGGCCTGGGCGTCTACGCCGTGACCAAGGCGGCTGTGATTCACATGACGAAAGTGCTGGCCCAGGAGTTGGGCGGGCTGAACATCCAGGTCAACGCCATCGCGCCTGGTGTCATCCGCACCAAGTTCAGCCGCCTGCTGTGGGACACGCCGGAGATCTCAGAGCGCGTGCTGCGCGGTACGCCCGCCGGCCGCATCGGCGAGGTCGAGGATGTGGTCGGGGCCGCCCTGTACCTGGCGTCGCCCCTCTCGGACTACACCACGGGCACGGTCATGGTCATGGACGGCGGCGCGCTACTGGGCAGCGTCGAGGGATAGCGAAATCGCTTGGAGTGCGGCCGCACGGCTCCCGCACTCCAGATTGTACAGGAGATAACAGCAATGCCAGGCATGGACCGCAAGAGCAAGGTGGGGCTGGTGGGCACGGGCATGGTGGGCGCATCCTTCGCCTACGCCCTCATGCAACGCGGGCTAGCGAACGAGCTGGTGCTGGTGGACGCCAATCGGGGCCGCGCCGAGGGCGAGGAGATGGACCTCAACCACGGCATGCCCTTCGTGCGGCCGATGCAGATCATGGCCGGCGACTACGCCGACCTGGCGGGGGCGGCCGTGACGGTCGTCACGGCGGGCGCGGCGCAGCGACCGGGCGAGACGCGGCTGCAACTCCTGGCGCGCAACGCCGCCATCTTCCGCGAGGTCATCCCGGCCATCGCCCAGAGCAACCCCCACGGCATCATCCTCATCGCCACCAACCCCGTCGACATCATGACCCAACTGGCCGTCGAGATGAGCGGCCTCGACGCCCGCCACGTCTTCGGCTCCGGCACCATCCTCGACTCGGCGCGCTTCCGCTACCTGCTCGCCGAGCACTACGCCCTCGACCCGCGCAGCGTCCACGCCTACATCATCGGCGAGCACGGCGACAGCGAACTGGCGGTGTGGAGCCTGGCGAACATCGCGGGCGTGCGCCTGCGCGACTTCAAGTCGGCCACCGGCAAGGGCTACGACGAGGGCGCGCTACAGCGCATCTTCGAGCAGACCCGCGACGCCGCCTACGCCATCATCGAACGCAAGGGCGCGACATACTACGCCATCGGCCTCGGCCTGCTGACCATCGTCGAGGCCATCGTGCGCGACCAGCACACGGTCCTCACCGTCTCCAGTGTCATGACCGGGCAGTACGGCGTGTCGGACATGTGCATCAGCCTGCCCACCATCGTCGGCGCCGACGGCATCGAGGAAGTCCTGGAGCCATCCCTCAGCCGCGAGGAGGTGGAGCAATTCCGCCACTCGGCGGCCGTCCTCAAGCAGAGCCTGGCCCAGTTACGCACCGGCGGGCAGGCGTAGGCCGCACCCAAAGACCTGACAGGTTTTCAGAAACCTGTCAGGTCTGCTCAAACCGAACAGGTGTTTGACCTTCGCCCCGCCCTGGACTACACTTCACGTCACTTATGCCGGTGATGACGCGGGAGGCGAGGATGGCGACGCAGCCGAAGTCCTATCTGACGCCAGAAGAGTACCTGGCATTGGAGCGGCAGGCGGAGTATCGCAGCGAGTATGTCGACGGCGAGATGGTTGCGATGACAGGGACATCCAGTGCCCACAATCGCATTACGCGCAATCTCATTCGCCGCCTCGACGAAGCCCTTGAGGATGGCCCCTGTGAGCCGTTCGTCGCCGAGATTCGAGTGCGCATCCTGCATCGACGCTACTACTATCCCGATGTTGTCGTGGTGTGCGGCGAAGCCGAGTTCGAGGATGACGAGCTAGACACCCTCCTCAACCCTACCGTAGTTTTCGAGGTCTTGTCCAAATCCACGCAGAATTACGATAGAGGTGAGAAGGCCGAGTTCCATCGCGCTTTGCCCAGCTTACGCGAATTGGTCTTCGTTTCCCAGTATCGAGTGCATGTAGAGCACATGGTCCGACAGGCTGAGCGTGAGTGGGTGCTGGCAGAATACGACAGCCTGGACGACACGCTGGTCTTGCCCACCCTCCGCATGAGACTGCCACTGGCCCACATCTACCGTCGCGTGTTGCCCCCGGAACAGACCGAGCATGGCCCAGACTGAGCTTAGCCCCGCCATCGCGGACAAACTCAAGAGCTTGCCGACGACCCCCGGCAACTACATCTACCGCGACGCGGCGGGCAAGGTCATCTACGTCGGCAAGGCCGTCAACCTGCGCAGCCGCGTCCGCTCCTACTTCCAGGCGGGGGCCGACCACGACCCCAAGACGCGCATCCTCGTCCAGCACATTGCCGACCTGGAATGGATTCAGCGTGAGACGGAGCTAGAGGCCCTCATCCACGAGGCGACCCTCATCAAGCAGTACAAGCCCCGCTACAACGTCCGCCTCAAGGACGACAAGCGCTACCCGTATATCAAAGTCACCTGGAACCACGACTACCCCACCGTCCAGCTCACCCGCCGCATCGAGCAGGACGGCGCGCGCTACTATGGGCCCTACACGGCGGCCTGGGCCGTCTACCGCACCCTGGACACGCTGCGCAAGGTCTTCCCCTACCTGACATGCAGCCGGATTATCACCGGCAAGGACCCGCGCGCCTGCCTGTACTACGACATCGGCCTGTGCCTGGGGCCGTGCATCGGCGCGGTCAACAAGGCCCAGTATCGCGCCATGATCGACCGCCTGTGCCGCTTCCTGGAAGGGAAATCCGAGGACATCATCCTCGACCTGAAGCGGCAGATGGAGGAGGCGGCCGACAACCTGGAGTTCGAGAAGGCGGTGAAGTTCCGCGACAACATGGTCGCCCTGCAGAAGATCGTCGAGCGACAGCGAATCGGCGTATCCGAGCTGGTCGACCAGGACGTGGTCGCCCTGGCCCGCGACAACGGCAGCGCCATCGTCCAGGTGTACTTCATTCGCGGCGGGCAACTGGTCGGCCGCGAGTACTTCGTGCTGGAAGGGGCGGAGGGCGAGCTCGACCCGGAGGTCATCTCGTCCTTCATCACCCAGTTCTACGACGACGTGCCCTACGTGCCGCCGGTCATCCTCACCCAGGAGCAGGTGGTCGAGGCCAGCATCATCGAGGCCTGGCTCAAGAGCCGGCGCGGCGACAAGGTGGCGATTCAGGTCCCCGAGAACGGGCAGAATGGCGATCTGGTCCGCATGGCCGCCGAGCAGGCCGGCGAGACGCTGCAAGTCCTCAAGGCCCAGTGGCAGGCCGACCTGGGCAGGCAGACCCTGGCCCTGGCCGAGTTACAGGAAGCGCTGGGGCTGACCGACCCGCCCAACCGCATCGAGTGCTACGACATCTCCAACACCCAGGGCACGAACTCCGTTGGCGCGATGGTCGTCTTCGCCCAGGGCGTGCCGCGCAAGAGCGACTACCGCAAGTTCCGCATCCAGACCGTCGATGGCCCCAACGACTTCGCCTCGCTGCAAGAGGTGCTACGGCGGCGCTTCAAGCACCTCAAGGAGCCGCCCGCCGAACCCAAGCGCGACCCGCGTCGCAAGGACGAGATCGACCCCTTCAACCTGGCCCCCGACCTAGTCATCATCGATGGCGGCAAGGGCCAGTTGGGCGCGGCGCTGGAGGTGTGGCAGGCGATGGGGCTGGACCACATCCCGGTCGTGTCCCTCGCCAAGCGTCAGGAGGAAATCTTCATCCCCAACCGCGACGAGTCGGTCATCCTGCCCCGCGACTCCCAGGGCCTGTTCCTCGTCCAGCGCATCCGCGACGAGGCCCACCGCTTCGGCCTTAACTACCACCGCACCCTCCGCAGCAAGACCGGCCTCGCCTCCCAGCTAGAGGACATCAAGGGTATCGGCCCACGCCGCCGCAAGGCCCTCTTGCAGCGCTTCGGCTCGCTAGACGGCGTACGCGCCGCCAGCCTCGACGAGCTATCCGCCGTGCCGGGCATGAATGCCGACATCGCCCGCCAGGTCAAAGAAGCCTTGGGAGGGTAGGTCATGGCGCTCCTGACGACCGATGAAATTGTCCAGCGACTCCAGACTATGCCCACCTTCAAGGGTGTCAGCCCGACCGCGCTGCAAGCCATCGCCGAGAGGGTCGAGGTGCAGTTCGCCTCCCAGGGCCACCCACTCTACAAGATCGGCCAGATCGCCGACCAGATGTACATCGTCGAGTCGGGCCTCATCACCCTCCAGGAGCGTGCCCATCTCGACAAGTCGCGCGACGCCGGGCGCGCCGGGCCAGGCAGCGTGCTCGGCCTGGAGGCCGTGCCCCACACCCGGCCCGGCGCGGGCCAGCCCAAAGCCAGCCAACCCTATACCCAGACTGCCCTGGTCGTCGAGCCGACGACCGTATTCGCCCTGAACCGCCAGGCCATCGACGAGGTTCTCAGCGTGTACCCTGGGCTGCGCGGTCGGCTCAACAAGTACCGCCGCCAGCAGCAGCGCCTGGACCGTCTCAACCTGCCCAGCCGCCTGAGCGACGAAGTGATTCTCGTCTACGCCCGCCCCCACTGGACGGCCCTCCTCGCCAACCTGTTCTGGCCGCTCATCCTCCTGGTCGGCGTGATCCTCCTCAGCGCCGTGCTCGTCGTCGCCCTCCGCGACGTCCTGTTTGGTGTGTCGCTCATCGTCTTCAGCCTGATGGCCTTCGCCCTGGTGGCGGTCGCCTACTCCTTCTCCGACTGGTGGTTCGACACCTACATCGTCACCAACCAGCGCGTCATCGCCATGCTGCGGCGGCCCTTCATCAGGGAAGAGCTCAAGGAAGCGCCCATCGGCAAGATTCAGAACACCTCGCTCCTGTTTCCCGACTTCACCTCCCACTACCTCGGCTGGAGCAACATCAACATCAACACCGCCGGCGGCCCTCCCATTATCTTCAAGCGCATCGCCAGAGGCCCCTACGTCAACGCCGTCATCCAGGAACTCGTTGCCCAGTGGCGGCAGCGCAGCACCACCCAGGCCAAAGAGGTCCGCCAACAGCAGATCGAGGACCGGCTGAGCAGTGTCGCCACCGTTGCCACCGTCGCCACCGTCACCCCCGCCCCCCAGGCCGACCGTCCGCCCAACCCTTTCAGCTACCTCATCCCGCAGTTGCGCGTCGTCGAGCAGGACGGGCAGGGCACGACGATCACCTACCGCAAGCATTGGATCGTGCTGGTGCGCGGCGCCCTCCTCTGGCTGCTGCTGGGGGTCGTGTTCTTCGCGCTGACGGTGGGCGGCGTCGCCACGGGCATCTTGATGCGGTTCCCCTTCTTCTTCCTTCCCCTCGGCGTCATCCTGGCCGGGATAGCCTTCGCTCTGTGGTGGGTGTACGAAGACTGGCGCAACGACCTCTACGTCCTCACCCCATCGGCGGTGCGCGATGTAGAGCGCTTGCCCCTCTACCTGCGCGAGAAGTCGACGCAGGCCGGCCTCGACGCCATCCAGGACGTCAGCTACATCATGCCCAACCCCTTCGCCGAAATGTTCAACTACGGCAAAATCCTCATTCAGACGGCTGGCCCCCAGGGTCTGCTGACCTGGGATCACGTGCCCGACCCGCGCGAGGTACGCCGCGAGCTAAACGACCGTATTGCCGAGTTCCAACGCCGCCGCGCCGAACGCGCTCACCAGGAAATGGACGACAACATCCACCAGTGGCTGATCACGGAGCGCAAAATCCAGAGTAGCCCCCCCACCCCACCGCCTTGAGAGGACCAGGGACCGAGGACCGATGGGAATAGCCCGGCGAGTCCGTGCCGGCTGGCCGACCAAGGACGAAGAACCAACCAGAAGGTATGTTATTGGTTCTTCGTCCGTGGTCCGTGGTCCGTGGCCCGTGGTCCGTGGTCCGTGGTCCGTGGTCCGTGGCCTGTGGCCCGTGGTCCGTGGTCCGTGGTCCGTGGTCGGCAAACGGCGAGACTAGGCCCCGGGCGACAGCCTGCCGGGGCGGCGGCGCACCCCACGATACACCAGCCACAGCGGGATGGCGACGGCCAGCGCCAGGGGCAGGCCCACGATGATGGCCCAGATGGCGGCAGCGCCCACGCCTTGCAGCAGCCGCACCAGGGCGCGCGACGCCTCGCGCACCGTGTCCAGCGGCGACCAGCCGTTATCCACCAGCGGCTTGCCCGCCGGCAGAGGCAGCAGCGTCACGTTCAGCGTCGCCAGCGCCGACGACTTATCCAGGTAATTGATGCGCCCCTTGAGCTGCTCGATCTGGGCGCGGATGGTACTCAGCTCGCGGTGGACCGCCAGCACATCCTCGGCGCGGCCCGACTTCTCGCGCACGCTCGTCAGCAGCGCCAGCAACTCGCGCTCCGTCGCCTCCAGGTTACGCAGCCGCGCGTTGAGGTCGGTATACTCCTCCGTCACATCGTTGCTGCTCAGGCGGCGGTTCTCCACCCGTCCCAGTCCCTCCACCGCGCTCATCGCCTCGCCGAAGCGGTCAGCGGGCACCCGCAGGCTGACCGTCCCGCGCAGGCGCTCCGCCTCGCGGAACAGGTTGGCGTTGGCGACGTAGCCGCCCAGTCGGTCGGCCAGCGCCTGCACCTCGCGCGCCGCGTCCTCGACACTCGTGACGGCGACCGCCATCTCGCCCGTGCGCAGAATACGGCGCTCGTCGCTCGCCTGGGCAGCCGGCTTCTCCGCGACGCCTGCCCCAGTCGCCGCATCTATCGCCCCCGCCGGGGGCGCGGGCGCCTGAGCCGGCATGGCCGGCGCGCTGCGCGGAGACACCGCCCTGGCGGCGACCTCCGGCGCGGCCGTGCCCGCCGGCATCGGCGGCGATGTCGCCCGCGACACGGCGGCGCAGGCCCCCAGGCTCAGCAGCACGAGACCCAACACCCCTAGCAGTAGGACCCGTCGTGTGGCGCGCATGGCGTATCCCTCCCCCTCGATGGACAGACCCTAAAGGTCTCGAAGACCTTTAGGGTCTAGACAACAACCTTCACTGGAGGAGACGCCCGCGCGGCGCAGAAGGTTCCCGCCCCGCGCCCACATGGCCCCACGCGGGCGGCGAGTGTTCCCCTGGCCAACGCCAAACGAGGGACACAACCCGGTGGGGCGCGTCCCTCGTTCTCCACTCGCTACAATCGTGGATGCGTCTAGGCCGTGGGCTGATCCTTAAGCCAGATTTGGGCTGCCTGCATGAAGTCGCGCGCCTCGCGCAGCCTGTCGTCAATGATCCTTGCCGACAGCCCCGAGGGTATAGCATAGTCACCCAACTGGCGGCGGCTACATGCTGTGATGAGAGCGCGATGGTAGCTCGTATCCATCAGACCGGGCTTGGCGAAATGTTGGCCGAAGGCGGAGATGACACCCTGGTGACTGGAGAACAACAGAAGCTCATCTCTCACCTGAACCGACGCTGGTCCCTCCATCGCTCCCCCAATCTCCAATCTCTACTCCCTAATCCCCTCTCGCTCCACGCTCCACGCTCCACGCTCCACGCCTCACGCCTGCGCCGACTTCAGCAGCACGCCGTCGCCGTCCGTCGCCTCTAGCGGCAGCGCCACCAGGCTGACGCCCGTCATCACCTCCGGCTGTGGCAGCCCCAGCAGATGCAGCACCGTCGGCGCCACGTCGGCCAGAATACCGCGCGGGCGCATCGGAAAGTAGCGGTCACCGATGACGAACAGCGACACCGGGTTCGTGGTGTGGTAGGTGTGCGGCCCGCCCATCAGCTCGTCGATCATGATCTCGCAGTTACCGTGATCGGCAGTCACGATAGCGACACCGCCCTTGTCGTTGACAGCCTTCACCAGCCGCCCGGCGCACTCGTCCACCACCTCGACGGCCTTCTTCGCCGCCGCCAGCACGCCGGTGTGGCCCACCATGTCGGGGTTAGCGAAGTTCACCAGGATGAAGTCATCGTCGTGAGTTCGGATACGCTCCAGCACCGTCTCCGTCAGCTGGTACGCGCTCATCTCCGGCTGCAAGTCGTAGGTCGCCACCTTCGGCGACGGAATCAACGCGCGGTCCTCGCCCTCGAAGGGCTGCTCGCGCCCGCCGTTGAAGAAGTAGGTCACGTGGGCGTACTTCTCCGTCTCAGCGGCGTGGAACTGCTTGCCACCGTGGTCAGCGATAACCCGCGCCAGCGGCGTGTGGATACTCTTGTGCGGGAAGAGAATCTGCGTCGGCAGCGACGTCGCGTACTCGGTGAAGGTGATGGCATTGAACCGGGGGCGCGGGTCGGGCCGCGCGAAGCCATCGAAGTCATCGAGGATGAAGGCGGCCACGATCTGGCGCATGCGGTCGGCGCGGAAGTTGAAGAACACCACCGCGTCGCCGTCCTCCATCCGCACCCGGCTCTCGTCCGCCACGTCGATGACCGTCGGCAGGATGAACTCGTCGCCCTTGCCCGTCGCGTAGAACTGCTGGACGGCCTGGGTCGCCGACGCGGCGCGCTCGCCCTGGCGTAGCAGCATGGCGTCATAGGCCAGCTTGGTGCGCTCCCACCGCTTGTCGCGGTCCATGGCGTAGTAGCGCCCGCTGACGTCCGCGATGACGCCCGGCAGCCCGCCCGCCATCGCCTTTTCGAGGTTGCCCACGAACTCCAGGCCGCTGTTGGGTGGCGTATCGCGGCCATCGGTGATGACGTGTAGTACCGGCTCGATGCCCTGGCGCTTCGCCAGCTCGAGCAGCGCTATCAGGTGGCGCGTCGCGCTGTGGACGCCGCCGGGGCCGAGCAGGCCAATGTAGTGAACCTTCTTGCCCTGCTGCTTCGCCTGCTCGATGGCCCCCAGCAGCGTCGGGTGCTGGAAGAAAGCGCCATCGCCGATAGCGCGATCGATGCGCGTAATATCCTGGTAGACGATGAAGCCCGCCCCCAGATTCAGGTGGCCGACCTCAGAGTTGCCCATCTGTTCCGGCACCAGCCCCACCGCCTCGCCCGAGGCATCGACAATCGAGCGGTCGATGCTGCGCTTCCAGTGGTCAAAATTGGGCGTGTTCGCCTGCACGACGGCGTTACCGTGCTCCATCTCGCGGATGCCCCAACCATCGAGAATGAACAAGGCGACCGGCTTGTACGACATGATTCTGTCCCTCTCTGCACGCGGTATAAACTACGCGAAGTATAGTATCGTCATTGGGGGCGGTCCAAACGCTGCGCGTGGACCAAGGACCAAGGACCAAGGGCGAATAGATCCTCTGTAACCCGGCTCTTTTGGTCCTTCGTCTTTCGTCCTTATCTCGCGTAGGCTCGCGCCCCTCGTTGCGGGGAGCGGCGCAACGTCCACCACGCCAGACCGCCGATCACCAGCGCCTCGACAATGGCCAGCCCCACGATGATCAGCGCAGCGTCAAACCAGAAGGGGATCGGGAACAGCTGAATCAGGGTGTCGGTGTCATTGAAAATCCACGTATCGCCCTCGAAGAAGATGCCGTGGAACAGGGTGAAGAACTGGTCAAAGCTAATGGCGGCAAAGATACCCAGTACGGCCAGCAGCACGATGGTCAGCAGACTACCATACAGCAAAGCGCGGGCCGCCCTTCGCCCCCGCAGCACGACCAGCGACGCAATGACCAGCGCGACGGCGACGCCCCAGGCCAGGAACGCCCCCCGTGTCACCCGCTGCACATCCACCATGTGCTGCACCTCGCGGGCATTATAGGCCGTCTGACCGTTCACCTTCAGGTTGGCAAACTCCTCGACCGACAGGCTGCCGCGCACGAAGTCTACCGACGCCAGAGCCACCGGCAGCCGCTCGGCGGCCTTGATGGTCGGCGCGGGCGGGAAGTCAGCCCGCCCGTACTGCCAGCGCACGTAGGCGGGGGACATGATAAACTGTACGTTGGTCAGCACCAGCACGGCGGGCAGTAGAACCACAACGAGGATGAAGGCGAGGGTCTTCATGCGGAGTTTCTCTCAATGTCCGGTTAGAACGTAGCGCAGGATAATCTGGTCGGTCATCTGCTCGACAGGCGCACGGTCGTCGGTGA
>JAHCIE010000078.1 GCA_026129385.1 Anaerolineae bacterium | reverse complement strand
ACAGGTGCGTGGCGCTGGGTATCGCGATTCGCTATACCTACAATTTGCTGCCGGGCCTGGCAGTCACAGCCAGCGGGGCGACCGCGCTCCGCCTGGCCGATGAGCCGTGGGTGGTGAGTATCGAACTGGACCGTACGGTCCGCGCGCTCTAGTCAGCGTCGCGAAGACCCTATGCCTGTACAGGGCGAAAGGGAGAGGCATCGATGGACCCGACTAAGTTGCACCCGACCTTGCGCGCCCAGGTAGAGAGCCTCAGCGCTGCTCGCGAGCCAACCGCCGGCGCGCTAGAGGATACGACTCTCGACGTCATCGTCCGCTACCGAAGCACGGCGGCGCGTTCGCTTGAGGCCTCAGAGCCGCCGCCTACGCAGCAGTTTGACCTCATCAATGCCAGCGCTGTGACCGTGAACCTGAAGCAACTAGGCGATCTCACCGACGACCCGAACGTGGCGGTGGTGTGGTCGGATCTACCGGTCTACGCCTTGCTGGACGTGTCGGTTCCTCTGGTCCATGCGCCGGATGTTTGGGAGATGGGCTTCACGGGCAGCGGGGTCCGCGTCGCCGTCGTCGATACCGGCGTCGATGCACAGCACCCCGATCTGGTGGGGCGGGTCATCGACGCCAAGGATTTTACGGGGGAGGGCGCGGGAGACGGCAACGGTCACGGGACGCATGTCGCGGGCATTATCGCGGGCAGCGGCGCAGCGTCCGACGGTAAGTATCGCGGTGTTGCGCCGGATGCCTTGATTCTAGCGGCGCGGGTTCTGGGCTCTGGCGGCAGCGGCCAGCAGAGTTGGGTGATGGCTGGCATCGAGTGGGCCGTCGAGCGCGGGGTAAAGGTTATCAATATGTCGCTGGGCGGGCCGCCGGAGCCGGGCGACGGTACGGATGCCTTGTCGGCCCAGGTGGACGCGGCGGTGCGCGCGGGTGTGGTGTGCTGTGTCGCGGCGGGTAACTCCGGTCGCGCCGGTAATAGCACCGTTGGTTCGCCTGGCGCGGCGCGCGAGGCCATTACAGTGGGCGCGACGGTGGGGGACCCGAGTCATGGCTGGGATGAGATCACCGATTTCTCCTCCCGTGGCCCGACCGCCGATGGCCGCGTCAAGCCGGATATCTGCCTCCCCGGCTTCAATATCATCGCGGCGCGCGGCAGCGGGACAAGCCTCGGTCGCCCCGTCGACGACCACTATACTTCGGCGAGCGGGACCAGCATGGCGACGCCCCACGCGGCTGGAGCTGTAGCCCTGCTGTTCCAGGCGGAGCCTGGCCTGACGCCAGCGCAGGTCAAGGACCGGGTCTTGCGGGCCGCGCAGGATATGGGGCAGGAGCCGAACTGGCAGGGGCGCGGCCGCGAGAATGTGCTGGCCCTGGCGCGGGGTCAGACCGCCGAACCCCTGCCCAAGAAGGTTCCCGCGCCGACGCCGGAGCCACCACCGCCGACCCCGCCGCCGACGCCGGAGCCGCCACCTCCGCCGCCGACGCCTACCCCGACGCCCCCCCAGGGCTGCCTGCCGGTGTTCCTGGTCAACTTACTGGTGCGCGGCTAGCACGGCGCGCTCGCGGAAGACCTGACAGGTTGCTGAAACCTGTCAGGTCTTTTTTGTGGCCTTCCGCGCATCCCTGGCTGTCCTTATTGCGTATTGACCATAGGAACGAAGTGGGCTATACTAGGCGATGCGTTCGCGGTTGCGAGGCGCGCCGTCACGGACCGGAATGAGTCAACGCAGGCCGCTGCTCCTCATCTCTGCTCAGCGTTGACGACTTGTGCTCCACAAGACGGGATTGGGGCAGTGCCCACCATCGATTGTACTCACCTCGACCACGGCGCCGCTGTGGTCGTTTATTGGAACTGACAACGCCTCCTGAAGCGCCCGACACTGTGTCGGGCTGTTGGCGTTTTGAGGGGAACTCTGTCCATGGGCATAACTGACGTCCGAAGATGGGTCTTCGGTCGGCCAATACGTACCGCCGACGCTCAGCACCAGGCGATTAGCAGGACGGTCGGTCTGGCCGTATTTGCGTCAGACTCCCTCTCCTCGGTGGCCTATGCCGGTGGCGAGATTCTGCTTGTGCTGGGGGTTATTGGCGCGACCAGCTATTGGTTGGCCGTTCCCATCACGGTGGCCATCTCGGTGCTGCTGATCATCCTGACGTTCTCGTATCGCCAGACCATCTTCGCCTACCCTAGCGGCGGCGGCGCGTACATCGTGTCGCGTGACAATCTGGGCGAGATGCCCGCGCAGATCGCTGGCGCGGCCCTGCTGACGGACTATGTCCTCACGGTTGCGGTCAGTATTGCATCGGGCGTCGATCAGATTGCCAGCGCCTTCCCTGTGCTGTTCGAGTACAAGGTGCAGATTGCGCTGCTGCTGATCCTGATCATGGCTCTGATCAATCTGCGCGGCGTGAAGGAGTCGGGGCGTATCTTCGCCGCACCGACGTACTTCTTCGTCGTGATGATTATCCTGATGCTGGTGGTGGGGCTGTGGCAGGCCTTCCACGGCACCCTCGGTATCGTGACGGACGTGCCGGGCAGCGAACACCACGTTGTGTCCTTGACAGGATTTGCCCTGGCGTTTCTCGTTTTACGCGCTTTCAGTTCAGGTACGACAGCCCTGACTGGCGTTGAGGCGATTAGTAACGGCATTAGCGCATTCAAGGAACCGAGGTCCCGGAACGCTGCGATTACACTGATGTGGGACGCCGCCCTGCTCATGATCATGTTCCTCGGCCTGGGCATCCTGGGCTATCTGGTGCAGGCCCAGCCATCCGAGGCTGAGGTGCTGATCTCCCAGGTCGCGCGCACGGCCTACGGCGATGGCCTGTTGCGCCTGCTCACGCTGGCCTCAGCCACCATTATCCTGATCATGGCCGCCAACACGAGCTTTGCTGACTTCCCGCGCCTGGCTGCCCTTATCGCTGGCGATGGCTTCCTGCCCAAGCACCTGACCTTCCGAGGCAGTCGCCTGGTGTTCTCGTGGGGTATTATCTTCCTGGCGGCGGTGGCCAGTGTCCTGATCGTCTTGTTCGCGGGGAGTGTGAGTCGCCTGATTCCCCTGTACGCCATTGGTGTCTTCCTCAGTTTCACCCTCTCCCAATCGGGCATGGTGGTGCGCTGGGGCAAGGTCGGTCGCCTGATGCGCGAGGGCAAGTTGCCGGCCGGGGCAGAGATTGCGACGCTGGGAAGCATTCTGCGCCGCGACGAGCATTGGCACTGGAAACGCGCCCTTAACGCCTTCGGCGCCATCGTGACGGCGGTGGTTGTGGTGGTGTTCCTGGTTTCCAAGTTCACCGCTGGCGCGTGGATCATCGCTATCGTCATCCCCGTGTTGGTGTGGACGTTCTACCGAATCCACGGCCACTATCGTCACGTGGCGCAGATGATGAGCACCGAGGGCGAGCGCATCGTCACCATCAAGCGGCCGGTGCATACGGTGGTGCTCGTCGGCGACGTTCACCGCGAGACGATGCAGTTGATGCAGTTTGTCTACTCGTTGGGTACGCCGTGGACGGCCGTGCACGTCGCGGTCAACCCTGAGCGGGTGCCTCTTATTCAGAAGAAGTGGAACGAGCGTGTTGGTCTGGGTGAGTTGATCATCTTGCCTTCCCCCTTCCGCAGCCTGAGTCGCCCCATCCGTCGCTATCTACAGAGCGTGGTGGAGCAATACCCGGAGGGCTTCGTCCAGGTGGTGCTGGGGCAGTTGCAGACGGGCAATGCGCTCACGCAGGTTCTCCACCAAAACTCCCACTTCATCGAGCAACTGGCTATCCAGGACCTCGACCGGGTGGTCACCACGGTTGTGCCCATCCAGCTCTATGAATTGGAGAAGACGCCCCACGCGGGCAACCGGCCCGAAGACGACGAGGATGAGGAGATGGTGGCGAGCGAGGAGCATCCTGCCGTCGAGGTCGATCCGCTGGGTGTCGATGCGATGGCGAAGGCCTTTGAACCGCCTCAGCTCGGGACGGACGAGCCTGGCGAAGCGGAGGAGGCGCGATAATGCCTACCGAACTTGGTAATCTCCTGGTCCAGGACCTGTTGTTCGTCCTGATTGCCGCTGGCTGGACGATCCTCATTTTGGCCGGCATCGAGCCGGATACTCCCCTGAGCGGCGGTATCCCCGGCCACGTCGACCTGTCGCACCACGAGGCCAAGACGTGGACCAGGGGCGATCGCATCGGCGAGATAGCCTCATGGCTGGTCTTTGGGGCGGCGTGTCTGTCGCTACCCTTCATTCTGGTGTGGATATTCCGCGTCCACTAGTCAGACTGGCGAGCTAACTGAGCGTAGAATCACGGGAGGCGTTGGCTTGGGCCAGCGCCTCCCATATATGGTCAGTTCTGGTGACGCCGATAGGTCACAGTGCGGCGAGGATGCCCCGTACCAGGGCCGTGAGGCGCGGGACGGCTGCCTCGGCCGATTGCAACACCTCGTGGTGACCGGCCTCGCCCGTCAGCCCGGTCTTGTCGGAGCTGGTCTCGGCGGCGTTGGTGATGAGCGAGATACCCAGAACGCGCATCGCGCTGTGTCGAGCGACGGTGACTTCTGGTGCGGTGGACATGCCCACCGCGTCACCCCCGATCAGGCGCAGGAAGCGAATCTCGGCGGGCGTCTCGAAGGATGGCCCGGCGCACATGGTATACACGCCTTCCTGCAGGGTCACGCCCTGGCCTGCGGCGACGCGGCGCGCCAGTTGACGCAGGTCTCGGTCGTACGCGCCGACGAGGCTGGGGAAACGGGGGCCGAGCGCCACATCGTTCGGGCCGCGCAGTGGCGAGTGGCCGGCCATGGCGGGCAGCGAGATGTGGTCCTGGATAAGCATCAGGTCGCCGACGTGGAAGTCAGGGTTGAGACCGCCGGCTGCATTGGTGACGATGAGTGTATCCGGCGCCCAGGGCGTGCATGACGCGCACGGGGAATGTGACTTCCTGAAACGAGTAGCCCTCGTAGAAGTGGAAGCGCCCGCGCATGACCGCCACAGGCTGGCCAGCCAAGTTTCCTACGACCAACGCACCGTCATGGCCTTCTACCGTGCTGACGGGGAAGTGGGGGATCGTGTGGTAGGCGATCTGCGTAGCTGCCTCGACCTGATCTGCTAGCGGTCCCAGGCCCGAGCCGGCGATAATGGCGATGCGGGGGCGGATGGGGCTATGCCGACGTACTTCAGCAGCGGCGGCGGCGATGGTTGTGGGCGATACCTCGAAAGTCATGGGTCCTCGTTTTCATGGTGAGGGCAACAATCCGCCGGGCACGACCTGGGGGTATGTCGTTGCCCGGCGGAGCTACAGCAGGCCTATTACGCCCGGTTCAGGACGAGGCGCTCGCCTCGGTAACGGTCAAGGTATGCCGCATCTTGTCACCGCTGATCTGGGTGTAGATCTGGGTGGTCGAAATGTTGGAGTGGCCGAGTAATTCCTGCACGTTGCGCAGGTCCGCCCCCTTGTCCAGGAGATGCGTGGCGAAGGAGTGGCGTAACGTGTGGGGTGTCACCTCGGCCTCGATGCCCGCCATTTCGACATACTTCTTGATGATGAGCCACAACCCTTGGCGTGTTAGCTGCGTGCCGCGCGGGTTGAGGAAGAAGGCTGTCGCGACGGTCGATCCTTTGGCGAAGTACGGTCGGCCGCGTTCCTGGTACACGGCCATCGACTCTGCGGCGCGGCGGTCGATGGGGATGAGTCGCTCCTTCTTGCTATCACTGTTGGTAACGCGGACGCGGCGATTCGCCATATCCACGTCCGCTTGCTGAAGGGCCACGACCTCGCTGACCCGCATGCCCGAGGCATAAAGTAGTTCCAGCAGGGCGCGGTCGCGCAAGGCTTTAGGCGTCTCCTCAGTACCTGGCGCTGCGAGAAGTAACTCAACCTCGGCGTGGCTGAGGGTGCGCGGCAGTCGCTTATTGACCTTCGGTGAATCGAGATCCGTGGTCGGGTCGGTCGGTATCTGCTTGGTGGCGACAAGGTAGTGGAAGAAGGACTTGATGGCTGCTACCTTGCGCGCGACCGTGGCGGAGGTATACTCGCGATCGCCGCGCAGATGAAGGATATACTCGATGAGAGTGCCCTGGCCCACCTGGGACCAGTCGGTGACGCTGGTACGGGTCTCGATATAGCTGCTAAATTGGGCGAGGTCATTGCGGTAGGCGGCCAGTGTGTTGACTGAGTAGCCCTTCTCAGCGGTCAGGTAAGTGAGGAATTCTTCAATGCTGCTGTACACGGCACTCTCCTTGTGGGCGGCGTGCCACAGAATACGTTACGAATGGCTCTGTCGCGTCATGGTATGCCCGACATTGTACTCGCTTTCCATAAAGATAGCAAGTTGGGGCATTTGCGGAAGCCCTCCGCGACGCCTAGAATTAGGAGGGAGCGTTGGCGCTCAGGAGACTCTTAGCTGTCTCTCAGGATTTTCTAAGCCTGGGCGGGCACACTGAAACCCACCTGGCACAGCCAGGTCTTCTCTGGATGGAGCGTTCTAGAAGGGGGACATTGGGTGCGACAAATCGCCTTCCTGTTGGTGGCCCTCCTCCTTACTGCCCTCACCCCCGCTGTCAGCCACGCCCAATCGCCCGACTGGCAGGAAAAGCGCACCGCCTACTTTGCCATCACCTACGTTACATCCCAGGCGGATGAGGCGAATCGGTATGCTCGCTTTGTGGACGCGACCTATACGGATCTTAGCGCCATCTTCAGTCTGTCCATCCAGACGCCGGTGACGCTTCGGCTGTACCCCGATGAGCGCAGCTATGTGGCTGTCAACCCTCTTGCCGAGAAGGTCAGCGGCGTTATCGCGCATGCAACCTCAGGCAGGGGCCGGCGCGAGATCGCGATCGCTGTGGCGCGGACCCAGGGCATGTCGGAGGAGATGCTCATCAACAATGTACGCCACGAGTTGACCCACCTCATCGTGTCCGAGATGTCGGGGGATGAGTTGCCGGTCGGTTTCCACGAGGGCATCGCGCAGTACGTGGAGAAGCCTATCGCCCGTGAGCAGCAGTCGGCCGTCACGCGCCTGCGCCAGGCCAATCAGGCCAATCAGGTCATGTCGTGGGCCGATCTCAATGCTCCCGGCGGGGCGTATACCAGCCCCGCCATTGCCTACCCGCAGAGTCTGTCTATGATCGGCTTCCTGGTTGACCGCTACGGCTTCGGTAAGCTCGTGGACTTCGTAAAGGCCAACGCCAATAGCCCCGGCTATCGCACAGCGATGGAAACGGTGTACGGGGTGTCCGCCGACCAGATGGAGTCCCAGTGGCGGACCTATCTACCCGAGTGGCTGGGCGGTCGCTATGCCGTCAATGCGCTGTTTGCCTACGACCTGTCGCCGGCGCGGGCTTTGCTCGAGCAGGGGACATACACGGCGGCCAAGGAAGAGCTCGACCGCGCCGTCTACCTGCTGCGCACGACGGGCCAGACCGATCGCCTCGCAGAGGCGCAGGGGCTGCTGGCCCGCGCCGAGAAGGGCATTGCCGCTGGCGCGACAACCGCTGAGGCGCGTAAGGCTCTCGAAGCGCGCAACTACGCCGGGACGCGCGAATTGGTGGCGCAAGCCCGTGCCGACTACGCGGAGCTAGGTGACACGCGCCGCGCCGAGGAACTGCGCCTCTACGATAGTCGCGCCCTGGATGCCCTGCTTGCCCTGGAGCAGTTGCGGCAGGCCGAAGGGCTGGTGCGTGGCTTCCGCTACCCGGAGGCGCGAGACACCATCTACGAGGCCGCCCAGACTCTGGGTGAACTGGGGGATTCAAGCGGCGTCAGCGCGAGTCAGCAACTCCTGGCCGAGATGGACACCATGCAGCAGCGGATAGGCATGGCGTTGGCGGGGCTGGGCGGCCTCCTGCTGGCGTTGAACATGCTTCGCCGCGTGCGGCAGCCTGACCCGCAACGGGGCTGGCTGTGACGCCTCACCACACGGAGCTAGACGTTCGACTGGGGAATGTGGCCCGCGAACTTGCGGCGCGCGAGACTGTGCGCGCCCTGGTACAGGGCGCCTGGCTGGGGTTGGGCGCTTTCGTGGTGGCCCTGGGGCTTGCCCTGTGGCGCGGCTGGCCCATCCACCTGCTCTTCTACTTTGCGGGCGCGGCGCTGTTCGGTGTGCTGTATGTCGCCGCCGACTTGCTGCTCAATCGTATCTCAGCCCGCCGGCTGGCCGAGCGACTGGACGCCCGCCTCCACCTGCACGAGCAGACGACGACCGCCTTGGAAGTGGCGGGCCGACCGACATCACCCACTTACCTGGAGAGCCTGCTGCTCGACCGAGCCAACGTCACCCTGGCCGACGCCGAGCGGCGGGTGGCGCGCCTCGGCTGGATTCCGTGGCGCGAGGTGGAGACGCTGGTCGCCGTCCTGCTCATCGTGCTGGGCGCTATGGCGTTTATCACGTTGGGGCGTGGCCTGCCCACCGTTTCACCGCGCCCGCTGCCCGCGTTGAACGACGCGATCGCCAGGGCCGCGACGCAGCCGCGCGCCGCCCCTCGCCCCGGCGCGGGCGACCAGTCTGCCAGCGCGCCGTCGGCGGCCCAGAGTGAGGCGCTGCGGCGGGCGTTGGCGGCCCTGGCGGCGACACTCGGCGATCAGGCGGCTACAGCCGCCGCAGCGGAGGCGTTGCGCCAGGGCGACGCCCAGGGCGCAGCTGACGAGATACGTCGCCTCGCTGACCAGGCCGATAGTCTATCGCAAGGGGCGCGCAAAGACCTGGGGCAGGCCCGGCGGCGCGGGGCGCAGGCCGTCCAACAGGATGCGCCGAGTCTTGCCGATCCGCTCCGCCGCGCGGCGAGCGGGGTCGAGCGTGGTGGCGCGCCTGCTGAACGGGGACTCGAGGACCTGGCCCGCGAGCTGGAGCGCCTGGCCCAGAGTCAGGGGCAACAGGGCCAGCAGGCGCAGGGGCAACAGGGTCAGGCGCAAGGCCAGGGTCAGGCGCAAGGCCAGGGTCAGCCGGGCCAGGGTCAGGCGCAGGGCGCGGGTCAGGGCGCGGGGCAAGGGGCGGGGGGGGGCGGCCAGGGCGCGGATGACCGCGCTGGTGTCGAGGGTGTGCCGGTGGAGTTGGCTGCCCGGCCCGATCCGTCGCAACCGACCACGCGCCGTGCCGATCCCAACGCCCAGCCGCAAGGTTCCGCCAGTGGTGGCGGCTTCGGCCAGGGTGGCGCCCCGGGCGGCGATGCGGTCAACGCCCCCGCCGACCTGCTGCGCTATCCGTGGGACTTGCGTGGCGTCGTGCAGGAATACTTCACACCAACAAAGTAATGTTCAACGCCTTCCGTAGCCTGCTACGCCGCGAGACTGTCGAGACGCCCGCCCTCTTCGATGAGGCCTTCCTGCGGCGTCTGGAGCGGCTGGCCCTGCAACCCGACCGTACCCTGCGCGGCGGCATTATGGGCGCGCATCGCTCGCGGCGACGCGCGCCAGGGCCGTACATGGTGGACCACCGCCCCTATGCGTCGGGCGACGATCTGCGCTATGTAGATTGGCACGCCTACGCCCGCAGCGACCACCTGTTCGTCAAGCTCACTGAGGCGGCCCAGGATGTCACTGTCCATGTTGTTGTTGACCACAGTGGTAGCATGCGCTGGGGCGCTCCCCCAAAGCTGTTCGCGACCCTCCGCCTCGCCGCCGCCATCGGCTACATTGCCCTGGCTAACGGTGACCGCGTGACTGTCACGCCCTTCGCGAGCCGTGTCGACGAAGCCTTCGGCCCTGTCCAATCCAAACTGCAGGCGGCCTCCCTGCGCCGATTCCTGGAGGACATCCAGCCCAGCGCCAGTCCCGCTAATGGGAGCGCGGCTGCCGAGGCGGTGCAGCAGGTGACGCAGTCCCGGCGTGGGGGACGGCTCGTGCTCATCTCCGACCTGCTGGCCGACGACTGGGTGCAGGCGCTGGTCTTGCACCTCCTCGATCCGCTGGAACTCGCCCCGGCGCTAGAGGATGACCTGGACCTGGAGGACGTGGAGACGGGCGAGCGCGTGCCCGTCGCCGTAACGGGCGCAACGTTAGACCTCTATCGCTCTCGTGTCGAGCGTTGGTGCGCTGATACCGAGGCGGCCTGCGGACGGCTGGGCGCGACGTACGCTCGCGTCCAGACCGACTGGCCCATCGAGCGGGTGGCCATCCCGTATCTGCGCCGTCGCCGGATGCTGGTCTAGTCGATGGCCGACGGTGTGTTGCCTGTGTTGTCTCACTTCCAGGCTGAGCCGCTACTCAAGGCGCACCGCGCCGGTGAGGCGACAGCTATCACGTCCCTCGACCTGGGGTTGACGACCGTCGAGGTGACGCTTGGGCGGGAGGGTGTGGCGATGTTGAGCGGCGGCGGTCTCGACTGGGCGACGCTGACCGTTATTGCCGCCGACAATGTGGGATGCTACACCATTGAGGGCGGGGAGGCGGTCAAGGCGCAGCAGTTCTCGGAGATGCTGAACCGCATGTACAGCCTGATGCCGACGCGCCGCGCCCCGACCATGCTTATCTCCGGCATCCCGATGCACCGTGTCAAGGATGTCGATCCGACCGAGGACACGCGGCGCAAGATTCGCGCCGCCAACCCGCGCGGGCGTGTGCTGGACACGGCGACTGGCCTGGGTTACACGGCTATCGAGGCCGCCCGGACTGCCGACCACGTGACAACCATCGAGATTGACCCGACAGCCCTGGCAATGGCACGGCTGAACCCGTGGTCACGAAGCCTGTTCGACAACCCGAAGATTCAGCAGGTTATCGGCGATAGCTTCGATGTCGTCGCCAGCCTGCCTGATGAGAACTTCTCAGTCATCGTCCACGACCCGCCCATCATGAGTCTGGCGGGCGACCTGTACTCAAAAGATATGTATGCCGAGTTGTACCGAATTCTCAGGCGAAGCGGCCGCCTCTTCCACTACATCGGCGATCCCGACGGCAAGATGGGCGCGAATGTGACTCGTGGGGCGACCCGTCGCTTGCTCGACGCGGGCTTCGCGCGTGTCGAGCGACGGCCCGAGGCCTTCGGCGTCGTCGCCTACAAGGAACGATGAACCTACTGCAACCCCTGGCCCTGCTGGGCCTGGCTGTCCTGCCCATCATTCTCATCCTGCACATGCTGCGGGCACGCCGCCGCCGCGTGGCGGTGTCCAGCGCGCGACTGTGGCGTGATCTGCCGCCGCCGACCCTCGGCGCGCGTCGCCGTCGCATCCCCTGGACGCTCGTGCTGTTGCTGCAATTACTTGTAGCAGTCCTCGTCGTGGCTGCCCTAGCCCGCCCGACCGTGACGCGCTTTCTATCGGGGCAACCTGTACATAGCATCATTATTCTCGATACTACTACAAGTATGTTGACGCAGGAGGGCGGTGGGACGCGCTT
>JAHCIE010000077.1 GCA_026129385.1 Anaerolineae bacterium | reverse complement strand
GCGCGCCCACGACGTCGACCTGATCTTCATGCTCGCGCCGACCAGCACCAATGCGCGGGTACGTCTCGTGGCCGAGCGGGCATCGGGCTTCATTTACCTCGTGTCGCTCGTGGGGGTGACGGGCGCGCGTAATAGCTTGCCCGTGGAGCTAGAAGCCTTCGTCGCGCGCGTGCGCACCGCGACCGACCTGCCGCTGGCCGTAGGCTTCGGGATCGGCGACGCAGCTCAGGCCGGGCGCGTCGCTCGCATCGCCGACGGCGTCATCGTCGGTAGTGCGGTGGTGCGGGTCGCAGACCGCGCCGCCGACCCTGCTACGGAGGTGGCGCAGTTTGTGAGCGAGTTGCGAGGCGGCATCGACGCCGCAACGAGAGCAGCCTAGCGGGGCCAACTCCGCATATACACCACGATATCCGCGATCTGCTGGGCGTCCAGCGTCCCGCCCCGTTCTCTGGCGTAGGGAATCATGGTGGTCCCGCTGCGGCCATCGGCGATGGCGTAGGCAATGAAGGCGTCCGACACCGTGGCCAGAAACTCGGGGTGGCCGATGGCCGTACCTTCCAGGTTCGCCTTACCGCCGGTCAGGCCGTCCGGCCCGTGACACGAGGCGCAGAGTTGGGTAAATAGGGCCTGGCCGCGCGCCTTATCGCCGACGGCCGGCTTACTGTCCAGGACAACCTGGGGCTGCGTCTGCCAGCGCCGGATATACTGCACGAGGGAGTCGATCTGGGCCGGGGTCATGCCGTTTTCCTCCCAGGCCGACATGGTCGTGCCCACCCGCCCCCTGGCGATGGCAGCATGCAGGAAATCATCAGTCGCCGTGGTTAGCAACTCCTGACTGGACAGGGACGGCCCAACCTTGCCCTGCCCCTCGCCGCGCGCACCATGACACAGGACGCAGCGTTCCACATACAGAGTCTGCCCGAACGAGGGCGGGGCGGTCGGGGTCGCGCGCGGGCGGTACGTGACAGTGGAATCGGGCAAGACGCGACAGCCGGCAAGAACGACGATGAGGGTCAGGGCGGCGCCCAGGGCCAGGGCAATCGGGGGGACGCGCATGAACAACCTTTCAGCAACGACAAGACGGCACACCAGAACGAAGCGCGCCACATTGGGCCGCCGCGTTCCGTCGGCATGTCTAACGCGCAGCCTCAGCCGTTGGGTACGGGTGGGGGAATGGTGACGCCGAGTCGTTGCGGGTGGGTATACACGCTCAGGCGACGACCACGGGCGTAGCCCACCAGGGTAATGCCCCAGGCGTCCGCGAGGCGGACTGACAGCGCCGTGGGCGAGGTGCGCGAGACCACAATGGGTGTCCCCATGCGCACCGCCTTGGTCATCATCTCCGACGAGACGCGCCCCGTCGTCACCAGGATACGATCCCGCGTGGGCAGTCCGGTCAGCAATGCCGCGCCCCGAATCTTGTCCAGGGTGTTGTGCCGCCCGACATCCTCTTTCACCACGAGCAGGCGCATCGGGTCGGCCAGCGCGCTGGTATGGACCCCGCGCACCTCGCGGTAGAGAATCGCGCTATCGTTGAGATGACGCACCAGGTCCATGAGTTGCGCGGGCGTCGCCGCCAACGACGAGGCCAGCGGTTGGCCGGCCTGCTCCAGGTCGCGAAACGTCACGCCGCCGCCGCACCCGCTCGTCAGCGTCTCCGGCGGCAGGTCATCGGGCAGCGGGTGGGTCAGGCGAACATCTATCGCCCCTACCGACTCCTCGCACACCTGCATCGTCAGCACGCCATTCATGCCCAGTTCGGGCATATACCAGTAGACGCGATGCTCGTCCTCATAGACCTTGAGCGAGATGATATCGGCCAGGCCGCCAATCAGGTCCTCCCCTTGGAGGAAGCCGAGCGCCAGCTCGTGCAGATCGGTGGGGGTACACATGAAGCTGACCAGGTGGCGACGATTCACATACAGCCGCCACTTCATCTCATTGATGACCGCGCCCTCGATCGCCTCGACGCCGCCATGCTCATCGCACTGAATATGCTGCCAGTGGGCCGTCGCCTCAGTCATTCAGGCGCTCCTGAACCGCGCGCCAGTCATCCGGTGTGTTGGCATTAAAGAACGACAGGCCCTCAGGGTCGTAGCGGGCAGTCTCCTCATTGCTAACGAGACGGACCCGCACCAGCGGCAAGAAGCTGATCATGCGCAGATCACCCTGGCGAATACACTCTCGAATCGCGATGGCGACACGGCGATGATAAACGGCATGTAGAGGCTGCAAGTCGGCGTCTCTCGCCGTCGGCGCGTGGCCGTCGCGGCCAGGATGGGCCGACAGGCGGAACGGGTTGACCTGTGGCACTGTGGCATCCCAGTCGCGGCCCACGCGAATCAGATACCGCAGCAGGTCGGGGTTAAGGAAGGGCATGTCGACGGCGACGGCGACGGCATAGGAATAACGCGCCGCCTGCAAGCCGCTATACAGGCCACCCAACGAGCCGGCGCCGGGAAAGGCATCCTGCACGACCCGCCAGTGTGGGCTGCGGTAGCGCTCTGCGCCGCTCGCCACCACCAGCAGATCATCGGCCACGGCGCCTACGAGACTGACGACGCGATCAATCAGGCGCTGGTTGCCCACGGGGAGCAAGGCCTTGTCCTGCCCCATACGGCGACTGCTCCCTCCCACCAGGATGATTCCCGAGACAGGCATACCCCACTCCCCAACACCTCAGCGGCCGCTAGAACGAATCAGGCACATACCCTGAAGCCCATCCTACCGATCAAGGATGAGTGAAACGGGGTATGTGCCTGGGCCAACCTGTCGACTATCGCCCGTCTCGCTATGCCGCCTGATGCGACTGGAGATACGTCACGGCCTCTCCAACAGTGGTGATACCCTCGGCTTCCTTGTCCGAGATCTCACCGCCAAACTCCTCCTCGAAGCGCATGATAAGCTCTACCAGGTCGAGCGAGTCGGCGTGCAGGTCTTCGCGGAAGCGAGCTGCCGGTACAACAGCGTCGGCGCTGACGCCAAGCTGATCGACAATGATGTCGCGGACGCGCTCGAAGATGGAATTGTCCATTCGTGGGAACCCCCATGTCTGTAGTATGGCTCGCAGGATTAGGCCAAGTATATCCGCGCCGCCGATGAATGTCAACGCATCGACCGCTGAGGTTGCCGGTAGGGCAACCCGCGAGCGATTGACAACGGCCAGGGGCATGGCTACCATTTCAAGGGCGCACCCCGGCCCCATGTCGCTGCTGAATGTAACCCCATGCGCGCGTCGGAGTTACGCCCACAGCCTCGATTTTTCACAAACACAGCGCCGCCCCGGCGGCCGAGCAGGCCCTGATGCATTCCCAGCGTAAACTTGAGCACCTGCGGGTCAATCTCGAAGAAAACGTTCAATTTCCTAACCTGACCACCGGTTTCGAGCGCTACGCTTTCGTCCACCAGGCGTTGCCCGAGCTGGACCTGGCTACCGTCGACACGGCGACCACCTTCCTGGGTCATCCGCTGCGTGTACCGCTGCTCATCTCGTCCATGACCGGCGGCACGGAGCGGGCGCGTCTCATCAACGCTAACCTCGCCGCGGCCGCCCAGACGGCCGGCATCGCTATGGGCCTCGGCTCGCAGCGGGCCGGTCTAGAGCAGCCCGAAGTGGCGGCCACCTTCGCCGTCGCCCGCGAGCGCGCGCCACAGGCCGTCATCTTCGCCAACCTCGGCGCGGTGCAGTTGAACTACGGCTATGGCCTGGACCACGCCCGGCGCGTGGTGGATATGGTGCGCGCCGACGGCCTCATCCTGCATCTCAACCCCTTGCAGGAGGCCATTCAATACGGCGGTAACACCAACTGGTCGGGGCTGATCGCCAAGATCGGCGACCTGGTGCGCGATCTGGGTGTGCCCGTCATCGTCAAGGAAGTCGGCTGGGGGCTGTCGGGAGATGTGGCGCGCGCCCTGGCCGGGGTGGGGGTGGCGGCCCTGGACTTGGCCGGCGCGGGCGGCACATCCTGGAGTGAGGTCGAGCGACGCCTGACGCCCGACGAGGATGTGCGTCGCATCGCGCGCCGCTTCGCCGACTGGGGCATCCCAACCACGGAATCGCTACGCATGGTGAAGGAGGCCACGCCGGACATGCCGACGGTGGCCAGCGGTGGTGTGCGCAGCGGTGTAGACGGGGCCAAGGCGCTGGCGCTGGGGGCGAATCTGTTCGGCCTGGCCGCGCCCTTCCTCAAAGCGGCCGCCGTCTCGGCCGAGGCCGCCATTGCCACGGCCGAGGAAATCACCCGTGAGCTTAAGATTGCCATGTTCCTGATTGGCGCGGGCAACATCGACGCCCTGCAGCATACGTCTCATCTGCGTCGCCTCTCGCCCGAAGAGGCCATCATCATGGCGCGCAGCGCCGAATAGCCTGGCGAAGGAGAACTCGATGGGTGGATTGCGCAAGGCTGTCGGCCTGGGGGCGGGTGTCGTCGGCGGCATGGCCCTATTCAATGCCGTCCAGGACCGACGGGCGGGGCCAGTAGTGAGTGAGGTCCCCGGCGAGACCCGCTACTGGCCCTCGCCGCTGGGATCGGTGTTCTACAAGACACTAGGCGACGGCCCGCCGCTGGTGATTCTCCACGGCTGCCACGCCGGCGCGTCGTCGTATGAGGTGCGCCGACAGGTGGGGGCGCTGGCCGCACGCTACCGGGTCTACGCGCCCGATTGGCTGGGCTTTGGCCTGTCCGACCGCCCCGACATCGTGTACACGGCGCAAGTCTACATCGACCTACTCGAGGCCTTCATGCGCGACGTGGTGCGCGAGCCAGCCCACGTCATCGCCAGTTCTCTAGCCGGAGCCTACGTAATCGACGTGGCGGCCCGCGCGCCGGGCCTGTTCCGTCGCTTGATTCTCATCGCGCCGACCGGCCTGACCCATCTCGTCTCCGAGCCGGATGAGGCACAGGCCGGGCTGCGCCGCCTCGTCGCCTCGCCCCTACTCGGTCGGACGGCCTTCAACCTGCTCGTCCGCCGCCCCAGCCTGCATTACTTCCTGGCCCAGCAGGCCTACTACGACCCTGCCTGCATCACCGACGCGATGATCGACGCCTACTACGCCACCACCCACACGTCGGGGGCGCGCTTCGCGCCGGCGTCCTTCGTCGGTGGCGCGCTCAATCGCTCCGTCAAGAGTAGCTGGCCCCGCGTCAGCCACCCCACCCTCCTCGTCTGGGGGCGCAACGCGACCTCAACCCCTGTGACCGACACCGAGGCCTTCCTGGCCCTACGGCCAGAGGCGCGGCTGGAGATTTTCGACAACGCACGGTTGTTGCCCAACGACGAGTACGCCGAGCGCTTCAACCGGCTGGCCGCCGATTTCCTGGCGACCGAGTAGACGGTCACCCGGGACAGTCGCTTCGCACCTAAGGCGACGAGCGCGAGCGGCGGCGGGCCGGCCGCGCCGTGACGCGCAGGCTGCCACTTACGTAGCAGCCATCCTGCACTGTCAGTTCCACCCTGGCGTAGGGGAAACGCGCCGCCAACTGCCGAAATGCCTCGCTCTCCGCTAGCTGCTCCAAAACCCACTCGATGCTCGCCTGGTCCGCGTCCCGCTCCATCAGCAGCTCCTCACCCCTCCGGAATAGAACATCTGTTCTGACGCCATTATACGAGAAAGGCGTCCGGCCTGTCAACGGCCCGACGCCCTTCTACCGTGCCCTCAATCATCACGTCATACTTTTGCCGCGTCGCGGCCGTCCTCGTCGGCTGTCGCCGTCACCACCTTCGCCCCCGTCACCTTGATCAGGTCGGTCACCGCCAGCCCAAGCTGCATACCACGTCGCCCCGCGCTGACGTACACCCGGTCGAGCCGGAGTGCAGACGCATCGATGACCGGCTCGAAACCCTTGTTCAGCAGCGCCAGCGCCGAGATGCCCCCCACCTGCAAGCCGGTCAGCCTCTCGGCCTCCTTGAGCGTCGCAGGCTGAAGCTTCTTGTCACCGGTCGCTTTCGCCAACCGCCGCAGGTCAATCTCTCGATCGGCCTGGACCATCACCAGCAGCGGCTTGCCCCGCTCGCGCAGCACGACGATGGTCTTGTATACGTGCTCGACCGGCTGGCCAAGCATCTCGGCCACCTCAACAGCCGTGTGGAATTCGTCGGGGTCGCCGTAGCGTACCGCCTGATAGACGATTCTACGCTGTTCCAGGGCACGCATGGCATTGGTCTTCTCGATGGGCGCATCGGACATGGCGTCCCTCACGGCGAAGACGATTGGGGTGGCGCGGTATGTGGCACGGCCTTGTAGGTCAGGTAGCCCGCCTGGCTGATGCCCAACAGCGCCACCACACTCTCGTTGAGGGCCGGGAAGGCGACGATGCCCGCCGGCCGCGCCGCCATGAACATGCTGGCCAGGGCAGCTGCGTAGGCAAGGATAATCATGACCGTGAAGAAGAACATCTGCACCTTGCTCAGATCAACTTCGGCGAAGTTCCCCACCTCATCGCCCATGAACAGGTCGGCGAGGCTGGCATCGTGGGAGGATACATTGGCGACGACCAGGCCGCGATGGGTGAGGCCCATGTCCTGCATCATCGATGTCGCCATCGTCGCCCCCATCTCGCCATCGACCGTAGCAACGGCCCGCCCGCGCCGCGCCGCCGCCAGCTGCACCTGGCCCATCGCCTGTTCCGCATCGGGCGGCCGGCTCATCTTCGTGCTCAATACCAGGGGCGTACCGACCATCGCTGTCGCGCTGATGCCGAGGAGGAGCCACAGTTCCGTCGGCAGCGCGATCTTGAGCGGATCGGCCACGCCATTGGCGAGATTCCACAGCGCCGCCGTCAGCCAGGCCGACAACACCAGAATCGTCCAGGCGATGAGTTGTAGGCGGGACAGGCTCATGCGATTGCGCGCCCCGATGAGCGCACCCAGCGGTCGCCCCACGATGCCATGACCCAGGATGAGCACAAAGGCAATCAAGAGAACCGCCACGATCCACCACGTCACGAGCGCGCTGCGAGAGTCGCCAGGCGTCAGGGGCCAACGTAGCGGTGAGAAGGCCAGCCCGGCCAGGGCGAGCGCCACGAGCGTGACACCCAGCGTGTGCCAGCCTGACCAGAAGGGAGCGCGGGCGGGCGGGACAGCAGCCATCTCTACCTCCCCAAAGTTATGTTGTGCTGAGAGTATAGCGCGCCGCCAGTTCTCACGTCAAGGGCTGCGCGCGTGGCGACTGCATCATCATTCTGAGGTGATGCTACAATTGGGGCATTCACGTCCCTACCCAAAGGTCGTCACCATGTCTGCGCCCGCTCTGCCTGCCCTCCGCTTCGTGCCCGCCGCATCGCTGGTGCTGCACGAGGATGCCGACCCACGCCGCGTCGAGAAGCTGGTCGAGCGCCTCCGTGCCGAGGCCATCCTGCGCAACCCGCCCATCGTCGCGTCGATGGGCGACGCCCGCTATGTCGTGCTCGACGGAGCCAACCGCGTCTCGGCCCTACGCGCGCTGGCCGTCGCCCATCCGGTCGTGCAGGTGGTAGACTATGACCAGGTCGAATTGAGCACCTGGAATCACCTCGTCACTGGCCTCAACTGGACAGCCTTTTTCGACGCGCTACGCGCCGTGCCAGGCGTCCGCCTCACCCCCACCACCTTGCTCACCGCCCGCGAGACGCTCGTGCGCCGTCGCTGCCTGGCCTTCGTCGTCTCGCCCAGCGACGAGGTATTCACCCTCGACAACGGCTCCTCCTTCGAGGACAGCGCGCGCTTGCTGCTGGGCATCTCCAACATCTATCGCGGTGATGGGGCGATTCACCGCATCCGGCTTGACAGCGTGCGCACCTTAAGCGGAATGTACGACCGCATCACAGCCATCCTGGTCTACCCGCGCTTCACCCACCAGGACATCCTCGATCTCGCCCGCGCCGATGCCCGAGTGCCCACCGGCATCACCCGGCACATCATCCCCGGTCGTGTCCTACGCCTCAACCTGCCCCTGACGGGGCTGGCCGACCCGCGCCCCCTGGCCGAGAAGAACGCCTGGCTGGACGCATTGGTGCGCGACAAGTTCGCGAATCACAGCGTGCGCTTCTATGCCGAGAGTACATACTCCTTCGACGAATGATGAGGGACCAAGGGGCCGGCCTGCCCGGCTCCCGGGTCTCCGTCGCAGGTCGGTTTCAGTCGGTTTTTCCTCGCTTGACAAGATGCGTCCTTTCTTGTACAATCTCCTGTGTAGATAGTTCATCCCTGTAGGAGTTATATGTTCTGCGTCGTGTCTTGCACCTGTCGCTAGCGGGGCAGCAGGTCAGCCTGCCAACATCGGGGCGGAGTCGCCCCGGTCGAGGACTGCCAGGCTCACTGACTGAATCCCCGCGTTGTCAGGGTACGCCAGCGATGAGCGCCGGCTGACTCGCAGCCTGGCCTGTCTGGACGCAACACGGCCCGACTTCTTGCGGTTTTTCCGCCCTTCGACCCTGGGTCGAACGGCCTTCCGATGGACAGCGACCTCATCGCTTGCGGCTCCCGCCGTATTGCGATGGGGTTTCTTGTTGGTTTCGTCCGGCCCGGCCGGCATCATCTTGACCTTGAGAGGAACAGCATGGCAACCGTCTTTCTCCCCACCCCGCTCCGCCGCTATGCCGGCGGCCAGTCCAAAGTCCAGGTCGACGGCGCAACCCTGGGTGACGTTCTCACCAACCTCGACACTGCCTACCCGGGTCTCAAGGACCGCCTGTTCGACGAGGGCGGCGAGATCAAGCGCTTTATCCAGGTATTCGTCAACGAGGAGGATGCCCGTGTCTTGCAGGGCCAGGCCACGCCGGTCGGTCCCCGTGATGAAGTTTCCATCGTGCCCGCCATGGCCGGCGGCCGCCAGCCCTTGCCCAGCCAGGTAAGGAGCGACAACGGGGGGCGGTCTAAGAAATACCTGGCCGAAGGCTGTGCTATGACAAGGAGACGAACACCATGACCGACACTGGCAGCATTATCAATCCAGAACTGATGGCCCGTGAGAGCGAGTTGCGCGAGTCGCTACGCGAGATTCTCGACCCTGAGATCGGCCTGAGCATCATCGACCTGGGCCTGATTCGCAACATCGAGTTTGCCCCCGACGAGACCGTTGTCACCATGATCATGACGACGCCCTTCTGCCCCGCCGCCGGCTGGCTCATCGACCAGGTACGGACCAAGACCGCCGATACGACCAATGGCCCGTCGCGCGTTATCCTCGGCGACGAGATGTGGACACCGGCGATGATGGAAGTCGACGACTGGGGCCTGGGGCTGATGTGAGGTAGCCCATGTTAACGCTGGAGCGTGCGACAACGACGCCAGACCGTCCCCACAGCGGGTCTAGTCTCCTGGACCAGATCGGCCATACTCCGCTGCTACGTCTCAGCCGCGTCGTGGCCGGGCTGGCCCCGGCCGTCGAGGTGTGGGCAAAGGCCGAGTGGTTCAACCCCGGCGGGTCAGTCAAGGACCGCGCCGCCGCGCGCATGCTCCGCGAGGCCGAGGCCAGCGGTGCCCTCACTCGCGACAAGACGATCATCGACTCCACGTCGGGCAACACGGGCGTCGCCTATGCCATGCTCGGCGCGGCGCTCGGCTACCGCGTCGCCCTGGTCATGCCCGCCAACGTCAGCGCCGAGCGCAAGGCCATCGTCAGAGCGTACGGCGCCGAGTTGATTCAATCCGACCCGCTGGAAGGGTCCGACGGCGCAATTCGCAAGGTGCGGGCCATCGTGGCCGGCCAGCCGGAGCGCTACTTCTACCCCGACCAGTACAGCAACGACGCCAACTGGCGCGCCCACTACGATACCACCGGCCCCGAGATTCTGGCCCAGACTGACGGGCGCGTGACCCACTTCGTCGCGGGTCTCGGGACAACGGGCACCTTCACCGGTGTGATGCGTCGCCTCAAGGCCCACGACCCGCGCATCCAGGGTGTCGCTGTCGGCCCCGCCGACGAGTTGGAGGTCATCGAGGGCCTGAAGCACCTGGAAACGGCTATCGTACCCACCATCTATGACCGGGCCCTGCCCGACCGTCATCTGCCCGTTACTGCCTCGGACGCGCTGCACATGACACGTCGCCTGGCCCGCGAGGAGGGCCTGTTTGTGGGCCTGTCGTCGGGGGCCGTCGTCCACGCCGCGCTGGCCGTCGCCCACGAAGTGGACCACGGTGTCATCGTGACTCTGCTACCCGACGGTGGGGCCAAGTACCTGTCGCTGGGCCTCTGGGCCTGACCGAGGACAAAGGACGAAAGACGAAGAACCAATTGAACTGCCTTGAATCGGTCGTTGGTCCTTCGTCCGCCGCCGAACTAGTCACACCGCTGAGAAATGCTACTCTACCGCAAGGACCATCCATGCCAGTGAACTACGCTGAATTGGCGGAGGGGGTCGCCCTCTCCAACGCAGAAATCAAGCGTTACTCCCGCCACCTCATCATGCCCGAGGTGGGCCTGGCGGGGCAGAAGAAGCTGAAGGCGGCCAGCGTGCTGTGCGTCGGCACGGGCGGCCTCGGCTCGCCCCTCGCCATGTACCTGGCGGCGGCGGGCGTCGGTAAGCTGGGCATCGTCGACTTCGACGTGGTCGACGACAGCAATCTGCAACGCCAGCTGCTGCACCACACCCCGGACGTAGGCCGATCCAAGATTCAGTCGGCCGTCGATAAGCTGCGCGCCATTAACCCCACCATCGAGATTGTAGCCCACGAAACGATGTTTACCGCCGAAAACGCGCTGGACATCGCCCGCCAGTACGACATCATCGCCGATGGCACCGACAACTTCCCCACCCGCTACCTCGTCAACGACGTGAGCGTGCTGCTCGACATCCCAAACGTCCACGCCAGCATCTTTCGCTTCGAGGGCCAGGCGTCGGTGTTCTGGGCGTCCCAGGGGCCTTGCTACCGCTGCCTGTACCCCGATCCCCCGCCGCCCGGCGAAGTTCCGTCGTGCGCCGAGGGTGGCGTGCTGGGCATCCTGCCTGGCCTGCTCGGAACCATCCAGGCCACCGAGGTCATCAAGCTCATCCTGGGCATCGGCGACCCGCTCGTCGGCCGCCTGCTGCTGTTCGATGCCCTGAGCATGGATACCCGCGTCGTCAGGCTGCGCAAGAACCCCGAGTGCCCCATCTGCGGCGAAAGCCCCACTATCCACGAACTCATCGACTACGAAGCGTTCTGTGGCGCGCCCATCGGCGGCGAGACGCCTGTCGCGGACCAGACCGACCCACATTGGCAGATCACGCCCATCGAGGTGCAGCACAAGCTGGCCGAGCGCGACCCGCGCTTCGTCCTCATCGATGTGCGCGACCCCCACGAGTGGGAGATCGCCCACATCGACGGCGCGAAGCTCATTCCCCTGCCAGACCTGCCCGCCCGCATGAACGAGCTGGACACGCGCGACGAGATCGTCCTCCAGTGTCGCACCGGCGTACGCAGCATGAAGGCCCTCGGCCTGCTCCGCGACAGCGGCTTCACCCGCCTCAAGAACCTGACCGGCGGCATCCACGCCTGGGCGGAGGAGGTCGAGCCGGATATGCCC
>JAHCIE010000076.1 GCA_026129385.1 Anaerolineae bacterium | reverse complement strand
CTGACTACTGGATGTGGCGATGAAGAGCAGGGCCAGCGCCAATAGCAGCGCCAGGCCTCGCAGTTGGTGGATGTGATGGCTGGTCATGGTACCCCCACAAGAGAGTTAACGGAATGCGGCCCAGACACAAAGGCACGCCGCCCGCAGCCGGTAGGCTACCGGCCACGAGCGGCGTGTACGAGAATCAGGCTGGCGAACAGGCTCAACGGACAACCCAAGAAGCCGTGGGTCAGGCGACGCCACGGAATCGCTCAGGCTCCCTGGTCCGCGCGCGGCGATAGGCGCGGCCAGGGCGTTGCGGCGGCTGGACAATGCCCCCCTCCAGGACTGGTCCATCGACCACGGACGCCAACACAGGGCCGAGCAGGCGGTCGAGCGTGCCTGTGAGGCTGTCACCAACTATAACGTGGTAGGGTCCTGGTCTGTTTCGCGCTCCGCTGTCGATTTCGCATTTTCGTCGCGCTGCTACGTGCGGTAGTCGGCGTTGATGCGCACGTAGTCGTAGGACAGATCGCAGGTCCAGACCTCAGCCTCGGCGTCGCCCTGGCCGAGGTCGATGCGGATGAGCACCTCCGGCTTGGTCAGCGTGGCGTGGGCGTCAGCTTCCTGGTAGTCGGTGGGCGCGCCGTCGCGCACCAGTTGCACCTCGTCGAACCACAGGGCCAGCCGCGTCGGATCGACCTCCGCGCCGCTGTAGCCGACGGCGCACAGTACGCGCCCCCAGTTGGCGTCCTCACCGTGGAGGGCGGTCTTGACCAGGCTAGAGTTTCCCACCGCCAGCCCCACCTGCCGCGCTACGTCCCACGACGGCGCGCCCGTGACCCGAATCGTCACGAACTTGGTCGCCCCCTCACCGTCGCGGGCAATCATGCGCGCCAGGGCCGCGCTCACCTGGCGCAGGCCGTCGAGGAACTCGGTGTAGCCCGGCGAGTCGGGGTCGTCGATGACCGGGTTCCCGGCGCGGCCGTTGGCGAGAACGAGCAGGGTATCGTTGGTGCTCATGTCGCCATCGACGGTCACGCAGTTGAAGGAACGGCCGGCGGCATCTTCCAGAGCCGCGCGCAGGGCGGCCGGGCGAATGGCGACATCAGTGACGATGACCGACAACAGCGTCGCCATGTGGGGCGCGCTCAGGCCCGCGCCCTTGGCGACGCCGGCGAGGGTCACTGTGCGCCCGGCGACCGTCACGCGGGCGGCGGCCTCTTTCGGAAACGTGTCGGTGGTCATGATGGCGCGGGCGACGCGATGCCCCGCGTCGGCGGCGGGGTCCAGCGCGTTCACGGCGGCGGTCACGCCGGGCAGCAGGCGGTCCAGGGGCAGCATCTGACCGATGACGCCGGTGGACATGACCAGGATGCTGTCGGCCTCGACGCCCAGGGCGGCGGCGGCGACCTCGGCCGTAGTGTGGGCGTCGGCCAGGCCCTGGGCGCCGGTCACGGCGTTGGCGTTGCCGCTGTTGATGACGACGGCGCGGATGCCCGCCGTGTTGCGGGCGAGAATCGTCTGGTCGTAGCTGACGGGCGCGGCCTTGACGCGGTTGGTGGTGAAGACGCCGGCCGCGACGGCGTGGGTGTCGGAGGCGACCACCGCCACATCTAGCTTCTCCGGCGGGCTGCTGGCCTTGACGCGGGCGTGGACAGCGGCGGCGCGGAAGCCGGGAACCAGGGTCAGGGAGGGATTGTCGAGCATAAGGCGTCTCCGCGTCAGGCGGCTACAGGGTCCGGCTGACTGACCTCCGTACCGATGGCATACAGGAACTCAGGGGCGAAGTCAGCGCCGTTGGGCCACTGCACCGTGTTGGTGTCAGCGTTGACCGCTACCTGGCGAAACAGAGCCATGTCGCGCAACGCTACAAAGACTTCGCCATAAAGCTCGCCTCGCAGGTCCACGTCTTTGACGACACCGTCGCTGGGCCGTAGGCGAAGACGGTAATCGTTCAGGCATTGAGCGCCGACAACGCTCAAGAACATGTCTGCCTCCTCAGGGCAGTGGCGGGATCGGCTTCAAGGGCTGACGTGCCCGGGCCCGCAGCCAGTTCTCCGCCAACTCCTCGGGATGAAGGCCGGACCAATCGTAAACCATCTTGAGCGCACGCTTTGACATTCGCCCTGAACAAGAATGGTACATGAGGGCGAGGCTACCGTCAATAGGCTTGTACACTCAACGCCGCGTCAATCTGCCACCCACATCGACATGTACCGGCGATCCGTCGCGGAGGGCGGCGTCGAGGAGGTCGCCGAGGATGACGGCCACATTGGTGGTGCGGTCGGCGTCGGTCAGGCTCATGATGGCGTTCAGTGCGCGGTTGTCCAGCTCGGCGTCGGTCGCGGCGACCTTGTAGCGGCGGGTCGGATCGAGGAGCGCGCCGCCGACGTGGATGTCGGTAACGCGCTGGCCGGGCGGGGCGGCCGGGTCGATGCGGGCCGTCAGGCCGGACACCTGCAAAATACCCAGAGGCCGACCACGGAAGGGCGACGGGCGGGTGGTGTGGAAGGCAGGGTCCAGGGCGTGGTCGAGGATAGCCTGCAACTGTGCGCCGCTGAGCCACGCCCACATCGGATTGGCGCCTGTTGGGCACGTTTGGAGGCGCAGGCGGCGGGTGATGGGGCCAGCCGGTAACGCGCGGCGCAAGAGGCCGCTGAAGACCAGGCCCACGTCGGCCCGCCAGTAGGCGCGCAGCAGGTCGGCCACCCAGTCGCCCAGGCCGCACTCGCGGTCGTCGGCCAGGTCGAGCGACTGCGCCAGCGCGCCGAGCGGCTCGTCGAGCAAGGCGGCGACACCCTGGCGAATAGCATCGATAGCAGCGGCAACATTGGGGTCAGCGGGCGTATCGTCGGTGACGGGGATGAGGCGGCCGGCGTGCGCCAGGACGCACCCCGTGGCCGGGTCGAGGTCCAGGTCGAGGCGGCCGAGGAAGCGGCCGTGCTCGCCCGCCTGGGCGATGGGTGTGCCATTGACGACGGTCGGCGTCGCCAGCGTGGTGTGGCTGTGGCCGCCGATGATGGCCGCCAGACCAGGTGTCTGCTCGGCCAGCTGGAGGTCGCCGTGAAACGGTGGGTCGCCGTAGCCCAGGTGGGACAGGAGCAGGATGGCGTTCGCCCCATCGGCCCGCAAGTAGTCGATCTGTGCAGCGACTTCGGTGGCCGGGTCGGTGACGCCAAGTCCAAACAGGCGATAGAGGCCATTCCACGGCGGACCGGCGTAGTCGGCTGTGACGCCCGTCACGCCGAGCTTGAAGCCCTCGAGGTCGAAGAGGACGCGGTCGGTGACGCCTGCGACCAGGCGGCCGTCGGGCCAGCGAACATTGGCGGCGAGGAGGGGAAAGCTGGCCGCTTCAGCCTCGGCGGCCAGCGCGGCGGGGCCATAGCGGACCAGAACGGCATTGCCCACCACCGCCAGGTCGTAGCCCACGGCGCGCAACATGCGCATGACGGCCGCGCCGTGGGTCGCCGCGCTTTCCAGGAGCGTCTCGTCCTCGCTGTCGCCGCCGTCGACCAGCAGCACGCGGCGACCGTCGGCCTCGGCCCTGGCCCGCTCGGCGCGGGCCAGGGTGGCGATGCGCGGCAGGGCATCGATGCGCCCATGCAGGTCGTTGGCGTGCAGGATGGTCAGGCGGAAAGGGGGCACTCAGTCCCGCTTGAACTTGCTGTAGTCGGGGCGGGCGTACTTGGACTCGCCCTTGCCCTCGATGTCCAGCATGGCCTGGACCTGCATGGGCAGGCCGAACAGGTTGATGAAGCCCTCGGCGTCGTGCTGGTCGTAGACGTCCATGCGGCCGAAGGAGGCGAAGTCCTCACGGTACAGGCTGTCGGGGGACTTGCGACCGGCGACGATGAGGTTGCCCTTGTATAGCTTGAAGCGCACCACGCCGTTGACGTGGCGGGCGGTGTGCCTGACGAAGGTGTCGAAGGCCTCGCGTAGTGGCGTGAACCACTGGCCGTTGTAGACGAGCTCGGCATAGCGGTTGGCGATGACGTCCTTATAGTGCAGGGTGTCGCGGTCGAGGACGAGGGACTCAAGCTCGCGGTAGGCGGTGGTCAGAATCGTTCCGCCCGGCGTCTCGTACACGCCGCGCGACTTCATGCCCACCAGGCGGTTCTCCACCAGGTCGATGCGGCCGATGCCGTGGGCCGCGCCGATGGCGTTGAGGCGGTACATGAGATCGACCGGGCCGTAGGCGACACCGTCGATCTTCTTGGGCATGCCCTCCTTGAGCTCCAGTTCCAGGTACTGCGGCTCGTCGGGGGCATTCTCCGGCGAGACCGTCAGCTGGTACATGTCCTCTTGCGGCTCGTTCCAGGGGTTCTCCAGGATGCCGCCCTCGTGACTCAAGTGCCACAAGTTGCGGTCGCGGGAGTAAATCTTGGTCGTCGTAGCCGAAATGGGGATATTGCGCGCGGCGGCGTAGGCGATGGCATCTTCACGGGAGCGGATGTCCCACTCGCGCCAGGGCGAGACGATGGTCAGCTTAGGGTTGAGGGCTTTGTAGGTCAGCTCGAAGCGCACCTGGTCGTTGCCCTTGCCGGTCGCGCCGTGGGAGACGGCGTCGGCGCCCTCTAGCTCGGCAATCTCCACCTGACGGCGGGCGATGAGGGGGCGCGCCATGCTCGTGCCGAGCAGATACTTGCGCTCGTAGATCGCACCGGATTGGACGACGGGCATGATGAACTCGTTGACGAACTCATCGCGCAGGTCTTCCACGTAGCACTTACTGGCGCCGGTGCGGATTGCCTTCGCCTCCAGGCCCTCTAGCTCCTCCTCCTGGCCGATATTGGCGGCGAAGCAGATGACCTCGCAGTCGTAGTTCTCGCGCAGCCAGGGGACAATGATGGAGGTGTCAAGGCCGCCGCTGTAAGCCAGCACGACCTTGTTCACCTTGGGGCGACTACCATTCTTGGGCATGGGTGGTTCCTCCATTGGAGTGGGGTAGGTTTCAGTATGTCTTCGCGCGGGCCAGCCGCGTCGTTCACCACAGCGGTTCGGGCGTCCGTCGGCTGCGCTGACGCCCTGTGAGCCATAAATCGAGCCAGTTGTAGGCCGCCTTGCGCATCTCAGCCGGGAAGGCATGGCCGCCGGGGAAGGTGGTCAGGGCAAAGCGATCGGCCTGGCCGTGGTCCGCGTAGGCGTGGGCGGCGGTCCGCCCAATGTGATGCACGCCGTCCAGCGGGAAAATCGGGTCGCTCTCGCCCTGGATGAGCAGGATGGCGCGCGGTGCGATGCCTGCCACGATGGCGTCCATGTCCGCCACCTTGAGCAGGCCGGGAACCCACAGCGCCATGTTATGGTTGATGCGGTCGCGAACGATGGCCGACAGCATCGACACGCCGCACGATGACACCGCCGCCTGGATGCGGTCATCGTACCACGCCAGCCACACCGACTCCTGGCCGCCCAGCGAGTGGCCGATGCAGCCCAGAGCGTCGGGCCTGACATCCGGCTGCGCCGCCAGCACGTCCAGGGCGCGGCTCATGTCGGACAGATACTTGGCCTGGAGGGACGCCCCCTCGGTCAGCAGCGCCTTGCCCAGCCACGTCTCGTACGCGCCATCGGCTAATGCACCGGGCCGCTCGACCCGCTCGTACTCCGGCGGGCGGCGTTCCTCGAAAGCGAGGTGGTCGGGACACAGGACGACGTAGCCACGCCGCGCCAGGTCCAGGCCATACTGGATGTTCGCGTCGCCGGCCAGCCCGGCTGCCTCGGCCTTGCCGATGTAGAACTGGCCGGCGTGTTGATGCAGGGCCAGGACGCCTGGGCGCGGGCTGGCCGGTTCCAGGGGGCGCAGTAGCCAGGCGGCTACGCGCTCGCCCGCCGCCACATCGTAGGTGATGCGGCTGTAGCGAACGCCGTGGCGCTCGAAGCCGCCCTCGTCGGCCCAGTGTGGCGCGACGGGGGCGGGGAAATCGCCCAGACAGGCCAGGATGGCATCGCGTAGGGGTAGGGGCATGACTCAACCTTGATAGATGTCGATCACGTCGCGCAGCATGGCCGAGCCAGTGGGCAGCGGGCCGCGCTCGTCGACCTTCGCCGACAACACGCCGTAGATGTCGGTGTAGTAGACGATGCCCATCTCCCAGCCGCTGGTCTGGGCTAGAAAGTGATCGATGGGCAGCGGCGTGGGGGCCACCCGCAGGCGGTAGCTACCGTCGGGGCGGCGCAGCGCGGTGGCGAGTAGCTTGATCTTGCGGCCACCGGCCTGAGCGGCCTGCAGCGCGCCCGGCGTCACCAGGGTCATGCCCGTGACTTCGACCTCGTCCAGTCGCGCCGGATAGTTGAGGACGCTGTTGGCGATGATGACTAGCTTGTTGGCCGTGTCCCAGCCCTGTACATCCAGGCTGGGGTCTGCCTCGGCGACGCCCATGCGTTGCGCCTCGGCCAGGGCGGTCTCGTAGGCGGCATTCGCCGACATGGATTCCAGGATGTAGTTGGTGGTGCTGTTGAAGATCCCCTCGACGCGGTCGATCTGGGCGGCGACGAGGTCGCGACGGCCGATGTTGATGGTTGGCAGGCCCGCGCACACCGCGCCGCTGAAGCGCAACTGTCGTCCGGCCTGGGCAGCGCGGCCGGTCAACTCGCGATAGGCGAGGACTAGCGGCCCCTTGTTGGCGCTGACCACGTGCATGCCATGCTCGAAGGCAATGCACATCAGGTCCAGGCCCGGCTGGCCCGTGTGCAGGTCGGTCAGGGTTGCCTCTAGCAGCACGTCGGCCTCGACGGCGGTGAGCGCCTCGGCCGCCGTCGCGCCGGGTCGACCGCCCTGGCCGGTGGCGACGCCGTGCCCGGTGTGCTTGAGGACCAGGAGGCCGGCCGGGTCCAGCCCCGCCGGGTCAACCGCTGCGCCCGAACGGTCGGCGGCCAGGATCAGCCGCAAGTCAAGGCCGTAGCGGTCGCGGACCAGGTCGCCCTTGTCACGCAAGAGTTCTAGAAAACTTTGCCCTACATTGCCTACTCCGGCCAGGGCCAGGCGTACCACGGTCATAACAGTGGCGACTCCTTTAGCGTTATGGTAGCCTTCAGCCACAGGGCGTGGCCGACTACTGGACAAACGAGTGCAAAACGGTGGCCTGGGCCAGCACACCCAGGATACCAAACAGCATGATGAAGGCGATGCCCCATGACAGGCGACGAATCAGCTGCTTCTCGTGCGATTGAAGGACGAGGGGCAAACTGATCAACACGCTGGTCAGCGACGCAATGACGGCGCACAGCCCGGCGACAGAGGGGGAGATGGAGCCGTTGGTGACTAATCCAGCAGCGGCCGCGACAGTGCTGGCGCTCGAGAACAACCCGCCAAAGAGGCTAACCGCGTAGACGCCGATTTGCCCCAAAGTCTGCTGGGCCAACATGCTACAGGCCTGGATGATCAACAGAATCGCGCCGAACTTAAGGGCAGATTTCAGGGAAAACGGAGATTGCAGATTCAGGACAGGCGCCGCCTGTGGCTCGGTCACGGTCGCGGAGCGTCGCAACCTGAACGCCAGCACCGCGCACGCGACCAGCATGAGTCCGAGAGCAGGAGCAGCAGCCGCGAGGGCGACGGGCGCCAGGATCAGCAACAGGACGCTGTTGCGCAGAATCATGGCGGCAATCGCCAGGAGGATACCCCGGTAGGCCACGTCGGTCATCTGGCTATGTGTCTCCTGAACCCGCTGAGCCAGCTCGCCGACCGCGACGCTGCTGTTCACCAACCCACCCAGGAATCCCGTGAGTTCGATGCCACGCGCGCCGTATACTTTGAGAAGGATATAGTTGACGAAACCCAAACCGGCAATGAGCATGACGGTCACTAAAATCTCACGCGGCTCGAAGAGGTGCCAGGGGTCGAGACTGCCTTCGGGCAGGGCGGGGTACAGCACGAAAGCCAGGATGGCCAGCAGAATGGCCGAGCGAAGCTCCACTTCGGTCAGCCCCAGGGTAAACCCCGCCAGGGGCTCCTTCCAGGCAAGCAGCGCCGCCGTCATGACGGCGACCGCCGCCGGCGTGAGGGTATGGCCCTGCCCGCACAATACCCCGGTAAACCCAACTACGAGCAGCGCCGCCGACGTCGTTAGTTGCGTGCCCTGGCCCGCGTGGAGAGTCTGAACATTCAGGAGGATGACAAGCACACCCAACAGGATGATGCTGAGCAAGGCATAGCTGTCACCCAACAGGCCGCCCAGCCCGCCCAGGAGAGCCGCAAAACCGAAGGTGCGCAGCCCGATCTCCTTGCCGCGCCGTTCCCGCTCTGCGCCCACGAAGAGGCCAATTGCCAGGGCAAGGAGCAGGCGAATCAGAGCCTGAAGATAGGGCCACTGGGCACTCGGCAAGATCATCGCTCAGGCTCCACTATCCTTGACCCTCAATGCAGGCCGCCACGAATAACACCGACTCATGGCTCCCCCGGCAGAAGTCACAAATTATACAAGGAAACGGTAGCCCCACCAAGGCTTGAATTCTCCTGCATTCTGCGCTACCATGAACGCATGACCAAACGAACTTCCTCCAAACCCAGGTCATCTCCACCCGCGCCAACGGCAGTCACGCCGACGCGACCGAGCGGCCTGGTGACACTGTCGGTTCTGACGCTCATCGCCGCTGGGGTCGCCCTCCTATCTGGCGTGGCTCTGCTCGCCGGCTGGGTGGCCCCGCTGGGTGGCCCGCTGAGTAGCTACTACGGGCTGTTGTATCTCGTGGTGGGCGCGCTCGGCCTCGTTTGCACGTGGGCCGCGTGGACCCTCCAGCTATGGGTGTGGCCTGCCATCTTTGGGGTGATGGTGGCCTATCTGATGCTCGCCCTCAGCGGCATGTGGCTGGGCAATGACACGATTCTCAGCATGCTCAACGTCGTGCCGCCCTTGCTGGTGCTGTATCTTATCAACACGCCCGCGGCGCGCCGCTACCTTCGCCGCCGCTGACACCGTCGGGTACATCAATCGTCTGTGGGAGGCGCCATGAGCGCGGCACAATACTGGTTCGAGACACCGCCGGGTACGAATCTCTTCGACATCACCGAGCATCTGCGCCAGAGCTTCTGGCGCTACGGCCTGGGCACAGCCTGGTTTACCGCGACGCGCGCCGAGCCACCCTACGCGGCTGAAGCACGCTGGGGCGACATAACGTTTCACATGGAATGGATCCCCACGCAATACGTGATGCTGCGGCTGCCGCGCCCCGAGTCCCAGGTGATTGACGCCTTCTCCGTTGTCCTCGGCTTTAAGCCGACGTTTCGCTACACCGACGGCGAGGATACTGTCATCGAGTGGCGGCGCGTCGAGCGCGCGGCGCGCTGGAACCAGTTGGTCGAGCGCGGCCAGCCGAATCTGACGCGGGTCTGAGGGCCAGGCGAGGCTCGCCGCGGCTGTTTCGTCTCCTACCCTATGGAGGTATCGCATGCAACCACCGGTTCAAGTCCCCACCCCTTCCACCCCCGCGAGTCGGCCCACCGGCGTCACCATCCTGGCGATTCTGGCCTATATCGCCGGCATCTGGGGCCTGCTCATGGGCTGCACTCTGGCGGGCCTGGGTGGCCTCAGCCTGCCTGCGGCCCTTGTCGGCGCCAGCCTGCCCGGCTGGGCCTTGTGGGCCGGCTTGAGCAGCATGGCCTACGCTATCTTCCAACTGGCCGTCGGCTACGGCGCGTGGAACCTGCGGCGGTGGGCGTGGCTCGTCGGTGTGATTGTTGCCGGTTGGGGTGCGCTGAACGCCCTGTTTGCCATCTTTGGCGGCAGCTGGTTTGGCGGGCTGCTCAGCCTCATCATTCCCGGCGCCATTCTCTTCTATCTGTTGTTCGACAAGGACGTCAAGCGCGCCTTCGGCCGGGCATAGGGCTATCGCCCCCGCCGCGTGAGCACGATACCCGACACGACGATCACCGCCCCAACGATCTGGAGGGGGTAGATGCGCTCGCCCAGGACAATGGCGGCTGTCACCAGGGCGACGACCGGCACCAGATTGCTGTACACGGCGGTACGCGCGCTGCCGACGCGCTGGACGCCAATGTTCCAGATGAGGTAGGCCACCACCACCGACAGCACAACGGCGAACATCAGCCCGCCCCACCCCTGCCACGTCACGGCGGTCCACGACTGCTGCGCCAGCGACGGCAACGCGACGAGGAACAGCGGCGGCGTGCCCAGCAGCATCGTCAGGGCGTTGAGCTTGAGGGGCGAGTAGCGTCTCAGGAAGGGGGCCAGCAACGCCGTATAGCTGCCCCAGCATATGGCTGCCAGCAGCACCAACGCATCCCCGACCAGATGATCGCCACCCAGTTGGGTCCCGGCGCCACTCACGACGATGAGGGCCAGACCCGCGAAGGACAGCAGGATACCCGCCCAGGCGATGGGTCGCAACCGATAGCCCATGAGCGCGCTCAAGATGGCGACGAAGATGGGCGCGGTCGCCAGGATGAGGGACGTATTGCCCGCCGTGGTGCGGGCGATGCCGCTCATGAACAGAATTTGATAGATGCCATTGCCGAGCAGTCCCAGCCCGAGGAGCTTCCAGAAGTCGCCACGCTGGATACGCAGGCTGCCCTCGAAGGCCAGGGCCAGCCCGGCCATGATGGCTGTCGCCAGGCCGAAGCGTAGCGCCGCGAAGGTCAGGGCGTCAATCTCCCGTAAGGCCACCTTGAGAATGGCAAAATTGACGCCCCAGATGAGTACCACCAGCAGCATCGCCGCGTCGACCCAGGTGAGGCGGTTGCCTGTCGCGATCTGGGCGCGGGGTGGGGCGAGGTCGCCGGCCGGTTGGCTCAGCGAGTCGCTCATGACGGCGTGACGGCGAGACTCATGGCGACCTCGTCGCAGTTGGAGAATAGCGGACAGTGGACGCAATCCTTCCACACTTTGCGCGGGAAGCGGTCACGTTCCGTCATCTCGAAGCCCAACTTGCTGAAGAAGGGCACCGAGCGCGTCAGGCAAAACACCGTCGAGATATGTAGCCGCCGCGCTTCGTCGATGAGCGCGTTGACGATAGCCTGCCCTAAGCCCTGACCCTGGTGGTCGGGCGCGACGGCCAGGGAGCGCACCTCGGCCAGGTCGGCCCACATGATGAGGAGCGAGCCGCAGGCCACAATCTCCCCGTCCATCTCAACCACCACCCACTCCCGTACCGATTGGTAGATATCGGCGACGGGGCGCGGCAGCAGGTTGCGCTGGTGGGCGTAGTAGGCTACCAGTTCACCGATGGCGGGCACGTCCGCGATGCGCTCAGGGCGTACCAGCGCCGGGCCGGGTTGACCCGGTTCCAGCTCCGCGAGGTCGATGAGGGCCGTCGCGGGCGCGTCAGCCGTCCAGGTCATTGAAGATCTCCTTGAGGGTCAGCAGCGCCTCGTCCACGTTACCCTGGTTCAGAATCAGGGGTGGCACGAAACGCAGCACGGTCTCGCCCGCGTTGACCATGATGAGGCCGCGCGAGTAGCCCGCATCGACAACTGTGCTGGCCGAGATGTCTAGCTCCACGCCAATCATTAGCCCCTTGCCACGTACGTCCTTGACATGGGGCGTGCCCAGCTGGCGCAAACCCGCCTGGAAATAGTCGCCCACCTCGGTCACGTGGGCCAGGAACGCCGGGTCATTGATGCGCGACAGGACCACCTGGGCCGCGCGGGCGATAAT